>DMSR01000037.1:1383-19700 GCA_003457145.1 Bacillus sp. (in: firmicutes) | reverse complement strand
TAAGGATAAGGGATAACATCCAGCTGCAGCCTAATGAATATAGTTTGTAGATTAAAGGAAATGAAATGGCCAGAGGAGAATTGCTGCTGGATCATTATCTTGCAATGAGCCCGGGGATCGATGATGAGTCAGTGGAGGGAATTGACACAATTGAGCCAAGCTTCGGACTGCCTGCAAAGTGGATTACCGAAGAAATGAAAGAACAAGCAGAGATATTTGGGTATACTGTTGTCGATCCGCCTTCTGTTGTCTCTACGCATATCACCGAGATAATCAAGGCAAATGCACATGAGTTGCTGGGAAGGCAAGAGACGAAGCAGCTGATCGATCATCTGAGGGAGAGTTACCCAATTCTTTTTGAGGAAGCAACTCCTAATCCGCTTTCTGTTGGCGAAATCCAAAAGGTGCTTGGGAAGCTGCTTAAGGAGAATGTTTCAATTCGTAATCTTCCAATCATTTTTGAGACACTTGCCGATTATGGAAAAGTGACGACGGATACAGAAATTCTTGCAGAATATGTACGTCAGGCGCTTGCTAGACAAATAACCAACCAGTATTCAAGAATGGGAGAAACTCTGAAGGTAATTACCTTGTCCGGCCGTATAGAAAAACTGATTGCTGATGGTGTACAGCAAACAGAGCACGGAAATTACCTATCACTCGATCCAGCGGTTTCTCAAGGCATCCTTGAATCTGTTGCCAATCAGGTGGAACAGTTAAGCCTGCTCGAACAAACACCAATTATCCTGTGCTCTCCTGCAGTCAGGATGTACGTGCGCCAATTGACGGATAGGTATTTTGCTCAAATACCTGTATTGTCATATAACGAACTTGAAGCGAATGTGGAAGTCCAGAGTGTTGGGGTGGTGAATGTGGAATGAAAATAAAAAAATTTACAGCATCAACGATGCCGGAAGCAATGAAGAAAATAAGAGCAGAGCTTGGCAGCGATGCGGTGATTTTGAATTCTCGAGTCTTTCAAAGTGGTGGATTCCTTGGTTTTTTTCGAAAGAGCAATATTGAGGTCATCGCCGCAATTGATCCTGAAACAGAAGCGAGCTCCAAGCCTCCTATGCAGATAAAACCTCAAAGTGAGACATACAGCAAAGTGCCTTTGAAGGCTAATGAGCACAAAGAAAGAATAGATGCTTCGAGTTTTGTATCGGCTGCTGATAGCAATGATATTTTAAAAGAAATAACACAACTCAAGGAAATACTTAGCAATAAGGATGCTCATGTCCCAATTCACCTTTCGCTACCTGGACCAATCAGCAGGCAAATCGAACACTTCAGGGATCAAGAGATAGATTCAGCCATAATTGAGGAGCTTACTGCGTTCCTTCTGGAAAAATGGTATTTGGGTGGTGCATCAGCTAATGAGGTTGATATAAGAAAGTGGAGCGTACAAGCAATTTCCCTAAAGCTAGCCGGCCAATCATTTGGCGGAATGACTTTTGAAAAGAAATTTGTCAACGTTATTGGGCCAACTGGTGTCGGCAAAACGACTACCCTTGCTAAAATTGCGGCAGACAGCGTACTAAAGCATAAGAAGAAGGTAGCGTTCATCACAACGGATACATATCGTATTGCTGCTATTGAACAGCTGAAAACGTATGCGAAAATCCTCGACGTACCTATTGAAGTTTGTTATAACATAGATGATTTCAGGCAGGCATCAGATAAGTTCGCTGATTTCGATCATGTTTTTATCGATACAGCAGGCAGGAATTTCAGGAACAAGAAATATGTCAATGACTTAAAAACAGCAATTGATTTTGACAATGATATGGAAACATATCTTGTCCTCGCTGTAACCTCAAAGCAAAGGGATATGGTTGAAATACGCAAACAATTTTCCTTAATCAGCATCGATAAATTTATTTTCACGAAAGTGGATGAAACAGCTGTGTATGGTGCCATGTTGAATATGGCAGAGAAGTTTTCCGCTGGCATCGCTTATATAACAAATGGACAGGATGTCCCTGATGACCTTATAGAGGCGAATCCCGAAGTTATCGCTAATACCATTCTTGGAGTTGCCAGGCATGAATGACCAAGCAGAAAAGCTAAGAAACAGGCTTAAACAGAACAATTTTGAAAACGAAGCGAAAACCATTGCAGTTGTAAGTGGAAAAGGCGGGGTTGGAAAATCTAATTTCTCGTTGAACTTCTCCATTTCCTTAGCGAGGAAGGGGCACAGGATCCTGCTATTTGACCTCGACATCGGGATGGGCAATATCGAGATCCTCATGGGGAGGACATCTCCTTATTCGATAGCCGATTATCTGTCAGGTAAATCTTCGATTGAAGAGGTTATTTTCCAGGGGCCAGAGGGTGTTGAATATATTTCTGGCGGTACAGGCTTAAGTCAATTAATCAGGATGGATCAGCATGCTGTACATCAATTTATATTCAGTCTTGGGGAATTACTGAAAAAATATGATTATATTGTTTTTGATATGGGAGCAGGATTGAGTGAGGAAACCCTTTCAATCCTGTTATCCGTCAGTGAAATCTTTGTGATTACTACAACAGAGCCTACATCGTTAATGGATGCCTATGCAACCATGAAGCATATCCACAAGGCTGATTCGTCCCTGCCTTTCTATTTAGTTGTGAACCGGGCAGGCTCGGTAAAAGAGGGCAATGAAACAATGTCCAGGCTTGAAGACGTCTTAGGCAAATTTCTTGGCAGGTCACCTATCAAACTAGGAATCCTTCCTGATGACAGGAGTGTCAAAGAGGCGGTAAAGCGGCAGATTCCGTTTGTCATGTACAATGAAAGGTCACAAGTTTCAAAGGGAATGGCAGCAATTGTTGATAAATACATAAACAAAATCACTTATGGGGCCGAAAAGAGAGAGAATAGAAGTTTTACATCCAGGTTTAGGCAATTCCTTTTCGAAAGGTAGTGATCGAAATGGCGAAAATAAAAGCCCTGGTCGTAGACGATTCAGCTTTCATGAGGAAGCTCGTCAGCGACTTCCTGTCAGAGCATTCAGCGATAGAGGTAATCGGAACGGCTCGGAACGGTGAGGATGCGCTAAAAAAATGGAAGTCCCTTAAGCCGGATGTCATTACTCTAGATGTTGAGATGCCAGTCTTAAATGGACTAGAAGTATTGAAGCGGATTATGAAAGAACAGCCCATTCCTGTAGTGATGTTGTCGAGTACCACCAAAGAGGGGGCGGATACAACTCTTCAGGCAATCCAGGCTGGGGCAGTCGATTTCGTAGCAAAGCCTTCTGGTGCCATTTCAGTCGATCTGCATAAAGTTAAGTTAGAGTTAATTGAAAAGGTTCTTTCAGCTAGCAAAGCCAATTTGTCAAAGCTCGGCGCAACCAATGAACACAAAAGGATTGTTCCGCTTGAAAATGACAGGGATCGAACAATAACCACCGAAAAAAAACTGCCCAACAAGCGTTTCTTTTCAGGAAACCAGCGAGAGGCCAATTCGAAGAATATCGTTTGTATTGGAACCTCGACTGGGGGTCCAAGAGCTCTACAACAGGTTTTACCGTTATTGCCAAAGGAGTTTGACGCTCCGATTCTGGTCGTTCAGCATATGCCTGCAGGGTTTACGAAATCCCTTGCAAACCGTCTTGATTCATTAAGCGAAATTACCGTCAAAGAAGCGGAAGATGGCGAGCTGATTCAAAAGGGGATCGCATACATAGCCCCTGGCGGATGGCACCTTGAGGTGAAGAGCGTTGGGACAAGCCTGGCCATCAGTCTTAGTCAGTCGGCTCCACGAAATGGTCATCGCCCGTCAGTTGACGTTCTGTTTGAGTCAATGGGCAGGATTAAGAATTTCACAAAAGTGGCGGTGCTTATGACAGGGATGGGAACAGACGGGACCAAAGGGCTTATAGAAATGAAAAAAAACGGATATGTCAGAGCTATTGCGGAGTCGCAAGAAACATCAATAGTTTTCGGAATGCCAAAGTCCGCCATTGCAACAAATATGGTTGACGAAGTAATGAATGTGGAGAATATAGCAGATTCAATCATGAAGTATATTTAAGGCCGGAGGTGCATTGCACATGGAATTAAACCAATATCTTGAAGTCTTTATTGAAGAAAGTAAAGAACATTTGCAGGCCTGTAACCAACACTTGTTGGAACTTGAAAAGAATCCCGAAGATTTGTCGATCATTAATGAAATTTTCAGGTCGGCACACACACTAAAAGGAATGTCAGCAACAATGGGATATGAAGACCTGGCAAGTTTGACGCACCAGATGGAAAATGTTCTAGATGCCATTCGAAACAGCCGGTTAAAAACGTCTCCGGAGATTCTGGATGTCATTTTCCTGGCTGTTGACCATCTGGAAGATATGGTTCAGTCGATCGCTGGTGGCGGTGATGGGAAGAGGGATGTTACCGAGGCAGTCAAAAAATTGATACTGATTGAAAAAGGAGAATCTACTGTAGCAGCAGAGGTTGAAGTTGCCGCAACAGCTGCTGTGGAAGCTCCCTTACTATCGAATTATGATGAATTTGAGCTAACCGTTTTAAAGCAATCAAAGGAACAAGGATTTGGTGTTTTTGAAATTTCCATTGCCTTACGTGAAGACTGTCTTTTAAAAGCTGCAAGGGTTTATATGGTATTTGAAGTACTTGAGCAGATTGGCGAAGTAATCAAAACAACTCCTTCAGTAGATCAATTGGAAGAAGAACAATTCGATCAGGAGTTTTCTGTCACCATAGTCTCCAAAGAAGGTATTGATGAGATTAAAGGGAAAGTCATGAAGGTTTCTGAAGTGGTTAAGACTGATGTGCGTTCGCTTGCCTTTGATGACTTACAGCGAATGGCGAGTAAGGGTGAAACGAAAGAGGTTCAACTTGAGGATAAAGTGATGGATTTAATGGAGAGCCAATCCTTTGAAGTTGAGGCGTTGCCAGCAGAGGTTAAGAAAAACAATACGAAGCAAACCAGCAGCAAAACGATTCGTGTCAATATCGAGCGTCTGGATATATTAATGAACTTGTTTGAAGAACTTGTGATCGATCGCGGAAGGCTGGAACAGATATCTAAAGAACTTGAAAACACCGAACTTACCGAGACTGTAGAGCGGATGTCGAGGATTTCTGGAGACCTTCAAAATATAATTTTAAATATGCGGATGGTTCAGGTAGAAACAGTGTTTAATAGATTCCCAAGAATGGTCCGCCAGCTGGCAAGAGATCTTAATAAAAAGATCAACCTTGAAATTAACGGCGCAGATACTGAGCTAGACCGGACAGTCATTGATGAAATCGGGGATCCGCTTGTCCATTTATTGCGTAATTCAGTTGACCATGGAATTGAATCTCCTGAAGAACGAAGGGCGAAAGGAAAGAGCGAAGAAGGCACAGTTGTCCTCCGGGCATACCACAGCGGCAACCATGTGTTCATTGAAATCCAAGATGATGGCGCAGGGATCAGCAGGCAGAAAGTATTGAAGAAAGCAATCAGTAAAGGTATTGTCACTGAACAATCAGCTTCCGGTTTAACTGATAAGCAAGTGTTTGAGTTAATCCTTTCTTCCGGTTTCTCAACTGCAGAGAAAATATCTGATATTTCAGGCCGTGGTGTAGGACTTGATGTTGTTAAAAATACAATTGAATCTTTAGGCGGTAAGATATCCATTGATTCGACTGAGAATGCAGGAAGTATTTTCTCTATCCAGCTTCCACTAACATTATCGATCATTTCAGTCATGCTTGTGGAAATTCAGAGAGAAAAATTCGCAATACCTCTTTCCTCCATCATCGAAACTGCAATTATAAAAGATACAGATATTATGAATGCCCATAATCAAAAAGTCATAGACTTCAGGGGCAAGGTTGTACCATTGTTGTTTCTTAAGGATATATTCGAAGTTCCTTCTGAAGCGGTTGAGGAGCAATTCCATTCAGTGATCATTGTCCGAAAAGGAGATAAAATGGCTGGATTGATTGTGGATTCATTTATTGGACAACAGGAGGTAGTTCTGAAGTCATTAGGAAACTATTTAACGAATGTCTTTGCAATATCAGGGGCAACGATACTTGGAGATGGCCAGGTTGCTTTGATTGTCGATTGCAATGCATTAATAAAATAGGTGCTGACTGTTACCCATTAGAGGTATAGTACAGGATGATAAAATAGGAGTGAGCAAAATGACAGGAATGCTGGTTTCCGACCTGAAAGTCATCGTCTTTCAATTAAATGAAAAAGAATATGCAGTCCCTGTAGGCCAAGTAAAATCAATCGAAAAAATCATGCATATAACAAGGGTTCCCCATACTTATCCGTTTGTTAAAGGTGTAATGAACCTTCGAGGCCTGGTTACACCTCTCCTTGATTTGCGGGTTCGTTTTGGTTTGGAGGCCCAACCCTATACGGATAGCACAAGGGTGATTATAGTTTCAGTTGAGGATAAAGAGGTAGGCTTGATTGTCGATGGTGCCAATGACGTTATCGATATTCCAACCAGCCAAGTTGAACCAGCGCCGGAAATAGTAGGTGTCTCAACAGCGGGATTCATTAATGGAGTAGCAAAAATAGAAAAAAGGTTATTAATTTTAATTGACCTTGTAAATATTCTTGATTCAGATGAGTTGAAAGCCTTATAAGCTGAAGGGGTAAAATATGACTTTTCTAAAAAGCATTTCGGACGTTCACCTTGATATTTTGAAAGAGGTGGGCAATATAGGGGCAGGGCATGCTGCTACGGCTCTATCCACTTTATTAAATAAAAAGATTGATATGAAAGTCCCTAGTGTACGGGTTGTTTCCTTCGATGAAATGATGGAAATGGCGGGGGGCGCTGAAAGTGTTGTGGCAAGCGTGTTTCTGAGAATTGAGGGTGACGCCCCTGGGAGAATGTTTTTTATCCTCCCAATCCAGCAAGCTGAAAAATTCATCAGTCAATTAATTGGAGACCAGTCATTCACATTCACAGAACAGCCAGTAAATGATTTAGCCATGTCGGCATTGCAGGAATTGGGGAATATTCTATCAGGTTCATACCTGTCATCCCTATCAGATTTCACTAGGTTGTCAATGTATCCTTCTGTACCTGCTTTGAGTATTGATATGGCTGGAGCAGTTATCAGTTTCGGGTTGCTGGAACTGTCACAAGTCAGTGATTTTGCAATTGTCATCGATACAGCATTGAATGAAGAAGATGCCCAGTTGCCTGAAAGTGTAAAAGGACATTTCTTTCTTCTCCCGGACCCCGATTCCTTCAATATTATTTTTAAAGCATTGGGAGTAAGGGTTGATGCTTAAAACCGCAGAAATCATTAAAGTCGGAATTGCTGATATGAACATTGTTAAATCACCAGACCTGATCAGGACAACCGGTCTTGGCTCATGTGTTGGTGTGGTTCTGTACGACCTGGCCAGAGAGCTTGCAGGAATGGCACATGTTATGCTGCCGGATTCTTCCTTGGCTCGATCTGGACCTATTAATAAGGCAAAATACGCGGATACAGCAGTAAAAGAGCTTCTTGCTGTTTTATTAACCCAAGGTGCACAATACTCTCGGATAAAAGCCAAGCTTGCTGGCGGTGCACAAATGTTTCAATTTACCGCAAGCAATGACATGATGAGGATCGGACCTCGAAATGTTGATTCGATTGTATCTGAATTGAAAGGGCTTCGTATTCCAATTGCAGGCCAGGATGTTGGAGGGAGTAGCGGCAGAACGATTGAATTCAATCCTAAAACGGGTTTGATGCAGATAAGGACAGTGAATAAAGGAAATAGTGAACTCTAATTTAAATGAACGTTACTAAATGAATACTGATAATAATAATCTAAGCGAGTAGGTTACATCAAAGAAAAAGCGTAGTGCGCGTGAGGAGGATTACAATGGTGAAGGGATCCACTTCGGAAGATCTATTAACATGGGATAAATGGGTACAGTCCCGTGATCCGGATGCAGGTAATTTACTGATTAAGAAATATATGCCACTTGTATCCTACCATGTGCAAAGAATATCAGTAAGCCTTCCAAAAAGCGTCTCAAGAGATGATTTGAAAAGTCTTGGCATGATTGGCTTGTATGATGCGCTTGAGAAATTCGATCCAAAACGGGATTTGAAATTTGATACATATTCTTCATTTCGGATTCGAGGAGCCATTTTAGACGGTTTAAGAAAAGAGGATTGGCTTCCGAGGAGTACTAGGGAAAAAGCAAAAAAAATTGATGCAGCGATTGAACGTCTAGAGCAGCGTTTCATGAGGAATGCCACAATCGAAGAAATTGCCCAGGAATTGAATATGGATGAAGATGATATTGCTTCTACAATCAATGAACATTTTTTTGCCAATGTTCTATCGATCGACGAACACCCAAATGATAATGATGACCGTGATAATCAATCGTTTGCCATTAAGGATGAGAAATCCGAAATTCCCGAAGAAAAAGTCATTAAGGCCGAATTACTTGAGGAAGTTGCGGGAATGGTTTCGCAATTGAATGATAAAGAGCAGCTAGTCCTGAGTTTATTTTATAAAGAAGAGCTTACGCTGACAGAAATTGGGCTGGTCATGAATCTATCTACATCAAGAATTTCTCAAATTCACTCTAAAGCAATTTTTAAATTAAGAAAGTGGCTTGAAAAGGTGTAATTGAAGATAAGGGGTGGAGACGGAAATGGAGTTTGAAGTTACGCTAACGAAGAATCGGCTCACAGCCGAAATGCTGATTTCCTCTCAAGGTGATGAAGCTTCCTGTTCTGTCGACGATCTACTCGATCTCTTGAAAACAGAGAAGGTGATTTTTGGTATTAAAATGGATGTTTTGGAACAAATAGCAAAAGATCCCGATTCAGTTGATTACCCTGTTGAGATTGCAGCAGGGAACCAAAAGATTGATGGGATTGATGCTTATTTACAAAGTGAAATTAAAGACTTAAGTCTAAATGACAGAGGAAAATTCAACTTCCGCTTTGTAATGCAAATACCTTCTGTAAAACAGGGACAGCTTCTTGCTACAATTATACCTGCTGTTAAGGGGACTCCTGGTATGGATGTTACAGGCAAACCGATTACGGCCAGGGATGGGCGCCCAATCAAGATTAAAACAGGCAATAACGTTCTATACAAGTCAGGTCAGTATTTTGCAATCACTGATGGACAGGTGAGCATTACTGATAAATCCATTTCGGTAAATCCGGTTTTTGAAGTCAAAGGGGATTTGGATTTGAAAACGGGCAATATCGATTTTGTTGGAAACATTACGATAAAAGGCAATGTCCCAAGTGGTTATGAACTGAAAGCAGGAGGAGATATCTGGGTTTCCGGCCTGGTAGAAGCCGCTAATCTCCATGCTAAGGGAAACATAATCGTTGAGGGAGGAATTACTGGAGGCCTAAAAGGGAGCATAACCGCAGGTGGTAATGTTCAGGCGAATTATCTAAACCAGGCTATTGTTAAGGCAGACCAGAATATATATGTGAAGTCGTCCATCCTCCATAGCAAGGTTACCGCCGGCGGAGAGATCGACTGCAAAACAGGCACGATCATTGGCGGCACTCTTACTGCTGGAAGAAATATTCATGTAAAAGGTTTAGGCAATGAACTCTTCACGAAAACCGAACTTGCAGTAGGGTGGGACCCTCTGCTTGAGAAAATGGAATCTGAGACAATCAAATCAATTGATATGGTCAAAGAAAATATAAATAAACTCTCTGAAATTGAATTGAAGTTGGTTGAAATCGGAAAGCATTCAGGGAAGTTGTCAGCAGAACAACAACAATTAATCCATAAACAGCGAGCTACAAGGATGAACATGGAAAACCAGCTAATGGAACTAAGAGAGGAACTGACACTGCTGCAAGCGGAGAAAACAGACAGAAGCTATTCTTCATTGTTCGTGTATGAGAAGGTATTTCCAAATGCAAAGGTATTCTTTGGGAAGTATGCATTAATGACGAACCAAAATTACCAAAGGGTAGTATTCAATCTCGAAAATAGTGAAGTCAGGATTCGTCCTTTTGAAGGTAAAGTAAACGTTTAAGGAAGTGACATGATGAGCCTCAAGGCAATCGAAATGCAGATTGCGCTTCCGAGGACACATGAGGCCGGCAAGATCCAGGAACAACTTCAGCAGCGGGGGCAGCATCTTCAGGACCAGGCGGCACAACGTGTGACAAAGGAAGATGAATTAAAACGCAAGACCGTCATTAAGAATGAACAAAAGTCCGAAGCCCGGTTAAATAAGGATGGCAGCGGTTCAAGCCATCATGAAAACGAAAACAAAAATAAGGAAACCAAGCAGAAAAAGAATTCGAAACTAAATCATCCCCACCACCCATATAAGGGAAAAAGGATTGATTACAGCGGATAGGGGGATGTTTTATGACCACTTTTCTACTACTTCTAAGCCTCATACTCAACGCAGCGGCTATCTTCGCAATCATCCTTTTATATTTAAGACAAAACCGCCTTGTCGAAGCAGAGAAGAAACAAGGGAAAATCATCGGCGAAATTGAAGAAATTTTTTCCGCCTATTTACTTGAATTAAAAGAAGAACATGATCAATTCATTGATAAAATGCGTAAGACACAGAGACGGAAGGAAGCACAGGCCAGTGAGGAAGAGCCGCCCGAGAAACATGAAACAGAAGGTAGAACTGTTGCTTCTCCCAGAGTCGGTACAGGAATTACCTACCATGCTGCCAGGAAGGCGTATAAGCAAAACAGCGATCCAATCAATACCTTGGATGGTGAACCAGGATCTGTAATTCCAAGCAATACACCTCCAAATCAGATTGATCAGGATCTCATACGATTTCAGCAATTAAGCATGATCGATCAAGTAATACAGCTGGAAAAACAGGGCTTATCAATTGAGAATATTGCCCGTCGTCTTAACAAAGGGAAAACTGAAGTAGAACTTTTGCTTAAATTTCGCCAAAATACGCAAGAATAGCTTGATTGTCAGTTTTATATATGCTATATTATCTCATGGTGTTAATACACACGTTCATTGATTTGACCAGATGGTGCTGCCCAGACAGTTGCTGGTCAAAGGTGATATGGACGGAGGAAATCAAAACCATTAGGAGGAAACACAATGTCAGTAATTTCAATGAAGCAACTGCTTGAAGCTGGTGTACACTTCGGTCACCAGACACGCCGTTGGAACCCTAAGATGAAGAAATATATCTTCACTGAGCGTAACGGCATCTACATCATCGACCTTCAAAAAACAGTTAAGAAGGTTGAAGAAGCATACAACTACGTGAAAGAGCTTGCTGGTAACGGCGGAACTGTCCTTTTCGTAGGAACTAAGAAACAAGCCCAGGATTCTGTTAAAGAAGAAGCGGCTCGTTCAGGTATGTACTATGTTAACCAACGCTGGTTGGGTGGTACTTTAACAAACTTCGAAACAATCCAAAAGCGTATCTCACGTCTTAAGAACATCGAAAGAATGTCTGAAGACGGAACATTTGAAGTGCTTCCTAAGAAAGAAGTAGTTCAATTGAAGAAAGAGCAAGAGCGTTTAGAAAAATTCTTAGGCGGAATCAAAGATATGAAGGGCCTTCCAGATGCTCTTTTCATCATTGACCCACGCAAAGAGCGCATTGCTGTTGCTGAAGCTCGTAAATTGAACATTCCTATCGTTGGAATTGTTGATACAAACTGTGATCCGGATGAAATCGACGTAGTTATCCCTGCGAACGATGATGCAATCCGTGCTGTTAAATTGCTTACTGGCAAAATGGCTGACGCTATTATCGAAGCTAAGCAAGGCGAAGAAACTACAGAAGCTGTAGAAGCTTAATTTGAAAAAGGTGATATAGGGAAGCACCCTTTATCGCCTTTTTTTAAGACTCTTTTCTTTGGCCTTGTGGCATTTTAAACAATAAAGAATACATACAGGGTTATTACCGGCATGGTAAGGGAGGAGTTTATAGGTTTATCTTAAATAAATAAAGTTAAAATAAAGATAGCTACATAATCATGATAACAGGAGGAATAATCATTATGGCAATTACAGCTCAAATGGTAAAAGAATTGCGCGAAAAAACAGGCGCTGGAATGATGGACTGCAAAAAAGCACTTCAGGAAACTGATGGTGATATGGACAAAGCAATCGATTTTCTTCGTGAAAAGGGTATTGCCAAAGCGGCTAAAAAAGCTGACCGTATTGCTGCTGAGGGTACAACTTACATCCTTACAGAAGGTAATGAAGCTGTAATTCTTGAAGTGAATTCGGAAACAGATTTCGTCGCTAAAAACGAAGGCTTCCAGGTTCTGGTTAAGGAGATTGCTGGACACCTTCTTAAGAACAAGCCTGCATCTGTTGAAGAAGCAAACGCTCAAACGATGGAAAACGGTGAAACAGTTGAAGGCCGCATCCATTCTGCTATGGCTAAAATTGGTGAAAAGTTATCTCTTCGCCGCTTTGAGGTCAAGACAAAGACAGACAGCGATGCATTCGGCGCATACCTTCACATGGGCGGCCGCATTGGCGTATTGACTGTTCTTGAAGGTACTACTGATGAGGCAGCTGCAAAAGATGTTTCTATGCACATTGCTGCTCTAAATCCTAAGTATGTGTCCCGCGATGAAGTTTCCCAGGAAGAAGTTGAGCATGAGCGCGAAATCCTTACTCAACAAGCACTTAACGAAGGCAAGCCAGAAAAAATCGTTGCTAAAATGGTTGAAGGCCGCCTCAGCAAATACTTCGAGGATGTATGTGTTCTTGACCAGGCATTTGTTAAAAATCCTGATCAAAAGGTTCGCCAGTTTGTTGAATCAAAAGGCGCAACAGTACGTGAATTCACACGTTACGAAGTAGGCGAAGGTATCGAAAAGCGTGAAGATAACTTTGCTGAAGAAGTAATGAATCAAGTAAATAAAAAATAATTATTATTTGCCTATGAAATTTCAGGGAACACTTTGTGTTCCCTGTTTTTGGAGATAGCTTTAGAGAGCTCTTTTCGTTAACTAGAAGAATACATGGTATCAGCTTGCTTAAAAGCTATTATCGGTGCGAAAACCAGCTTTAATTTACATATGGAGGTTCCCTATGACCAACCCAAAATACAAACGAGTTGTTTTAAAGTTAAGTGGAGAAGCTTTAGCCGGAGAACAAGGATTTGGCATCAATCCATCAATAATTAGAAATGTTGCAATCCAGGTAAAAGAGATTGCTGAGCTTGGTGTCGAAGTCGCAGTAGTAGTTGGCGGTGGAAATATTTGGCGAGGTAAAATCGGGGAAGAGATGGGGATGGACAGAGCCACTGCTGATTACATGGGTATGCTTGCAACTGTTATGAACTCCCTTTCGCTTCAGGATAGCCTTGAACAAGAGGGAATCGAAACAAGAGTCCAAACTTCGATTGAAATGCGTCAGGTGGCAGAACCTTATATCAGAAGAAGAGCAATCAGGCACCTTGAGAAGAAACGGGTTGTCATATTTGCTGCAGGCACAGGTAACCCGTACTTCTCAACTGATACGACTGCTGCTTTGCGTGCGGCCGAAATCGAAGCAGATGTTATCCTTATGGCAAAGAACAATGTAGATGGCGTTTATTCAGCAGATCCTCGAGTAGACAAGAATGCGACAAAGTATGATGAATTATCTTATTTGGATGTCCTGAAGGAAGGTTTGGCAGTGATGGATTCAACTGCTTCATCGCTATGTATGGACAATGACATTCCATTAATTGTATTCTCTATTATGGAGCAAGGTAATATTAAAAGAGTTGTAGTAGGCGAAAAGATCGGAACAATAGTGAGGGGGAAAAAATAATGCCGAAACAAGCGATTGCTAATGCAAAAGAAAGAATGACGAAAGCTATTCAATCTTACACACGGGAGCTGGCAAGCATCCGTGCGGGTAGAGCTAGCGCTTCGCTGCTTGACAGAATTACAGTTGACTATTATGGTGCACCGACTCCTATCAATCAGCTTGCAGGAATTTCTGTTCCTGAAGCAAGACTTCTTGTCATTCAGCCCTATGACAAGACGATTCTTGGTGAAATTGAAAAGGCAATCTTAAAATCCGACCTTGGGATAAACCCATCAAATGACGGGTCAATCATCAGGATTGCTATCCCGCAGCTTACTGAGGAACGCCGTAAAGAACTTGCAAAGCAAGTGAAGAAGGAATCTGAGGAAGCAAAAGTTGCGATTCGCAATATGCGTCGCGATGGCAATGAAGACTTGAAGAAGCTCGAGAAAAGTGGAGATATTACAGAAGATGATCTTCGCGGATACTCCGATGATATCCAAAAGCTGACTGACGAGCATATTGCTAAGATCGAACAAATAACTAAAGATAAAGAAAAGGAAATTTTAGAAGTGTAAGGGGAAGGAGGAAGGAAAGCTTCCATTCCGCACTTTTTACCGAAAACCCTCTGTTTTCAGGGGGTTTTTTTCTCTATACAATCGAATTTGTAGTAGAAACATGGTTAATCTACACGCTTGCAAGATAGAATATAATAATGTTCGTTCTTATTCTGATTGCATTAATATGTACATAGTCTTTTATAGGAGCATTTTTTATGGCTTTATTCATTCAGGTACAATAACCGTTGGAGTCTTGCACTAAGGAAATATCGAGAAGTAATCGCATAGTCTCCTTAAGCTTGAAAGCCAATACATCCATTTTTAGAGATATCTTTTTTCTTTTTTGGTATGATAGGAGCATGTGGAATAGCGGGAAATGACAATAAGGAATGACTAAGCAGTATTCTTAAGGTTCATGATGATAAAAAAACAGACACCCCATGCACTGTGTGGCTGATGAGTCCTGTTTGGTCATTTAACTGGCTTACATCCAGAGAAAAAAATCGTTCACATCATTCAATCGCATAACCAGAACTCTAGTTTATGCGTATGTGATGTTTTAGTCAGCATCGTCTTTCAAGGCGTCTATGCTTTTGTTATCGGAGCTAAAGGTTAACTATTTTTGGGGGAGCTGTCCTAATGTTAAATAAAATGAATCTATGGAAGAACGACAATAATTCTTCCAGTCTCCGAGATCGAATACTTAAAATAAAAAACCATGATATTCCTTCTCATGTTGCCATTATTATGGATGGCAATGGACGCTGGGCGAAAAAAAGGGCGTTGCCCCGTATTGCCGGCCACCATGAAGGAATGAAGGTAGTCAGGAAAATAACCAAGCTCGCTAATGAACTTGGTGTAAAAACCCTTACCGTCTATGCTTTCTCTACCGAGAATTGGAAACGGCCAAAGATGGAGGTCGATTTTCTGATGAAGCTCCCGGAAGAGTTCCTGGGTACTTTTCTCCCTGAGCTCATCGAGGAGAATGTTCGTGTTGAAATGATAGGTTATATGGATAAACTTCCAGAACATACAAAGAATGCAGTAGGAAAAGCCATGGAGAGAACAAAGGAGAATACGGGACTCACGTTGAACTTTGCACTCAACTATGGCAGCAGGGCCGAGATCCTTGATGGAGTCAAGCGGGTCTTAAATGATTATAAAAGTGGTATAATGAATGAAGATGAACTCAATGAGGAAACTTTTTCTTCTTATTTAATGACTAGAGATCTTAATGATCCTGACTTATTAATCAGAACAAGCGGAGAAATTCGCTTGAGTAATTTCATGCTTTGGCAGCTGGCTTACACAGAATTCTGGTTTACGGATGTATTGTGGCCTGATTTTGACGAGGAGCATTTTGTTGAGGCGATTGAAGTATTCCAGGGCCGACAGCGGCGTTTTGGAGGAGTATAAAAAAGGTGTGAATGTATAGATGAAGCAGAGAGTCATTACAGCAGTCGCAGCTGCAGCTATTTTTCTTCCAATAGTTATCTTTGGAGGATGGCCGTTTATCACAATGGTATATGGTTTAGCTTCCGTTGCCTTATATGAAGCATTGAAAATGAGGAATTTAAAACTTTTGTCACCACCTGGAATCATTTCATTGGTGTTATTATGGATTTTCATGATGCCAAAAGAATTTTCAGGGTTCCTCGATGAATGGGATTATACCAAATTAGAGCTTTTCTTCCTTGGAACCCTCTTATTCCTGACTTATACGGTCATTACAAAAAACCGGTTTACCTATGAGGATGTTGCATTCTCCCTTCTTTCTATATTGTATGTCGGAATCGGATTCTACTATTTTATTGAAACGAGAGAAGCCAGCCTAACATATGTGTTCTACTCGCTGTTTATCATTTGGGCAACAGACTCAGGAGCCTATTTTATCGGTCGTGCGATGGGCAAGAATAAACTTTGGCCGGATATCAGTCCGAATAAAACGACGGAAGGCTTCATTGGTGGAATTATCAGTGCACTTATTGTGGCAGCTTTATTCAGCTTCTTTGCAAACATGGGTGTCTCAGTGTTTATTCTGATGATAGCAACTGCCTTTTTGTCAGTCTTTGGGCAAATCGGTGATTTAGTCGAGTCTGCAATGAAAAGGCATTTTAATGTTAAGGACTCGGGAAGTATTCTACCTGGGCACGGAGGAATGCTGGACAGGTTTGACAGCTTGCTGTTTGTCTGGCCACTAATCCATCTTTTCCACTTGTTATAGAGAAACTTCAATCGGTGGAGAGATTATTGCCTATTAAAGCGGCAAGAAACAGGGGAGTCCTTATTTCTCGCCGAAGATATTTAGGAGTGAAATTTGTGAAGAAAATCAGTCTGTTAGGTGCTACAGGTTCGATCGGGATTCAAACGCTCGATGTGATCAAGGAGCATCCTGAAGAGTTTAAATTGGTATCGATGTCGGCCGGCAAGAACATGGAGTTTACACGAAAAATCATAAGTGAGTTCTATCCAGAACTTGTTTCCGTTCAGGAAAAGAAAGATGCGGATGTCCTGAGGAATGAATTTCCTGACATAAAAATTGTTTATGGCAGTGAAGGCCTAGAAGAAGCTGCAGTATTCCATAAGTCAGATATCCTTGTCAACGCAGTCCTTGGAAGTGTGGGCTTAAGCCCAACTCTTGAAGCGATAAAAGCCAATAAGACCATTGCAATCGCCAATAAGGAAACGCTTGTAACCGCCGGGCACATCGTTATGGAGGAAGCAAGACGCCACAATGTATCGATATTGCCGGTGGACAGTGAACATTCAGCTATTTTTCAAGCATTGCAGGGAGAGAAAGAAAAAAATATTGAGAGACTGATTTTAACAGCATCTGGAGGCAGCTTCAGGGACCGGACGAGAGAAGAATTAATTGATGTAACTAAAGCCGACGCTTTGAACCATCCAAACTGGTCTATGGGTGCGAAAATTACCATTGATTCAGCGACAATGATGAACAAAGGACTAGAGGTTATAGAGGCGCACTGGTTATTTTCTTTGCCGTATGATCGTATTTCGGTTCTCCTGCATAGGGAAAGCATCATCCATTCTATGGTTGAATTCCACGATACAAGCATCATTGCCCAGCTTGGAACACCGGACATGAAGGTTCCGATCCAATATGCGCTCACATACCCTGATCGATTGCCGCTTGTTTCAGGTAAACGGTTAAATCTCGCAGAAATTGGCAAGCTTCACTTTAAGGAAATGGACTTTGATCGTTTCCGTTGCCTGAAGTTCGCATATGAAGCAGGTAGGTCAGGAGGAACAATGCCTGCAGTAATGAACGCTGCAAATGAAGCTGCTGTCGCAGCCTTTTTGGAAGAAAGGATCACTTTTCTGCAAATAGAAGACTTGATTGAAAAAGCGATGGAAGCCCATGAAATCACAAATAAACCAAGTCTTGAAACAATTCAAGAAGTGGATAAAGAGACAAGAAGCTTTATAAACTCACTTTTATAAAGAGTCTTTTCGTAAACTGAAGAAACTGACTGATCACATTAAGAAAAAGTGAATTCCTAAGGCTTTGATGCTGTTCATTGTTGATAGTTAATCGAAGTATTGTACTCCTGCTGAATGGAGGGGTCAGGAAATATCTCGGGAGAAATCAACGTATAAGGGTACCAGAGCCATTCCAATAAAAGGTGGTTAGATAATTTGAACACAGTCATAGCCTTTATCGTCATTTTTGGCGCCCTCGTCTTCTTTCATGAACTGGGGCACCTAATATTCGCAAAGCGCGCTGGAATACTTTGCCGTGAGTTTGCAATCGGATTCGGGCCAAAGGTTTTTTCGCATAAAAAAAATGAAACAACCTATACGATTCGCCTGCTGCCGATCGGCGGATTTGTGCGTATGGCAGGAGAGGACCCGGAAATGATTGAAATCAAGCCGGGACACAGAGTTGGACTTTTGTTCGATGAAAAGGGACTTGTATCCAAAATCATCATTAACAATAAAGAAAAGTTTCCTCATGCGCGGATTATCGAAGTTGAAAAAGCCGATATTGAACATGGCCTATTCATAAAAGGGTATGA
>DMSR01000037.1:0-1344 GCA_003457145.1 Bacillus sp. (in: firmicutes) | reverse complement strand
GTCAAAGAACCATGGCTATTTTTGCAGGTCCAATGATGAATTTCCTGTTAGCAATGGTTATTTTCATCATTTTGGCTATCTTCCAGGGTATTCCTTCAAATGAGCCCAAATTAGGAAAGCTTACTCCTGATGGTTCTGCTCTGGACGCCGGATTGAAAGAAGGAGATATTGTAAATAGCATTGAAGGCGCCGAAGTATCAAGCTGGGGAGATGTTGTTGAGATAATCCGTAAAAATCCAGGAAATGAGCTTGAATTTGAAATTGTCCGTGATGGACAAAGCATGGAGGTTCCAGTAACTCCAGAAACACAGGCTGTTGAGGGAGAGAAAATAGGTCTCATAGGGGTTTACAGTCCGGTAGAGAAATCACCGTTAAAATCGATTTCCTACGGAGTGAAGGAAACATACTTCTGGACAAAAGAAATCTTCTCGATGCTAGGGAAATTGATCACCGGCCAGTTTTCGATTGACGCTTTGTCTGGACCTGTTGGCATTTATGTTTCAACAGACACTGTCGCCAAGTCAGGAATCTTCTACTTAATGAAGTGGGCTGCTATTCTAAGTATTAACCTGGGAATTATGAACCTTCTTCCGTTCCCTGCTCTCGACGGAGGAAGACTGACATTCTTTGCTGTCGAGGCATTAAGAGGAAAGCCGATCGACAAGCAAAAAGAAGGAATGGTCCATTTCGTAGGGTTTGCCTTGCTGATGCTGCTTATGCTTGTAGTAACCTGGAATGACATCCAGAGATTCTTTTTGTAAAGCGACTTTCTAAACAAAACTTATTGTGAAAACTTACGTAAAAATCGGCACTAGGATTTTTACGCATTGATTTACCGGTGTGCAAGCCAAATAATTTCGCACTTGATAGTGGCTGTTTATTGACCTCCTGCCAGTTTTCCAACCGGCAGGACAATTTTTGCCAAATAGTATTTTTATCCTAATGAGGTGTATAACAATGAAGCAAAGTATGACGCTTATTCCAACGCTAAGAGAAGTTCCATCTGACGCAGAAATAAAAAGCCACAAGCTGCTATTGCGAGCAGGTTATATAAGACAAAATGCTAGTGGTGTGTACTCATATATGCCGTTGGGACGAAAAGTCCTTCAAAAAGTAGAGGCAATTATCCGAGAAGAAATGAATGAAGCGGGAGCAGCAGAATTATTCATGCCTGCTCTACAGCAGGCAGAATTATGGCAGGAATCTGGACGATGGTATTCATATGGACCAGAACTTATGAGATTAAAGGATCGTCATTATCGTGAATTCGCTTTAGGAGCCACTCATGAAGAAGTCATAACTAGTCTTGTCCGCGATGAGGTTAAATCATATAAGCGCCTGCCG
>DMSR01000049.1 GCA_003457145.1 Bacillus sp. (in: firmicutes) | reverse complement strand
CGGAATTAATCAGCTAGAAGGCCTGAATCACAAGATCCCTGTAGCATTTCTGATTTCTACCTTCATGTTGATCCTTTCGGGGTATACAGCGACCAAAATGAGACTACATTATCAGGAAGAAAACATTCCCAAATTGGAAGGCTCATTGCGGAACACCTTTTTTCTGGGAGTGACTTTCACTATCCTTCAGTTTGCAGGATGGAAGGAATTAACTGACATGGGTATAAATTTTACGGGGCTTCCCAGTGGCAGTTTTTTATATTTACTTTCCGGGATTCACATCTTCCATTTGTTGGGGGCAATGATCTTTGCATTAATATTATTGGTACAGCTTCGCAAAACCCAAGAAGATGGGATCCGAAAATTGATCTTGGTGACCAACCCGTTTGAAAAAATGAGAATTCGGTTATTTACCGTTTACTGGCATTTTATGGATGCGATTTGGTTGATTTTATTTTTCCTGTTTATCCTTAGTTTCTGATGCAAATACAAATAGAATCTCCTGTCGAGCAAGGCTATCTTGAGGTGAAAGCCGGATTCAATGAGTCGCTTTTCAAAAAGCTCAGTCCGCCATTTCCTCCGGTGAAGCTGTTGCGATTTGATGGCTCACGAAAGGGTGATCTGGTTACTCTGGAACTTAATTTTATTTTTTTTAAACAAAAGTGGACCAGTGAAATCACAGAAGACAGTACCACCCCGCTGGAGTTTTTCTTTGTAGACAAANNATTACCTTTCTTCCTTAAAAAATGGAAACACAAGCATCGGATAATTTCATCGGGGATCGGTTCGATTATTCGCGATGAGATTGAGTATGAGGCACCTTTTCGTTTATTGACCTACGCACTTTATCCAGCCTTATGGCTTCAGTTTGCTTTTCGGAAGCCGATTTACAAAAAGATTTTCAAAAGGCCTGGAGCGCACTGAGATTTTCGCAGTTTTCAATTCTACAATCGCCATAGAGAACCAAAGAATGGCTGGTGATTTGGGATTTGAAATCCCGGCCTGTGGAATCCTTGATTTCATTGATTTTCGGATCGGAAAATTCACGGATTTTTTGGCATTGATTGCAGACATGATGGTCGTGGTGCTTGTAAGTCAGCGCCTGCTCGTAGAGCGCCACTTTATCTTTGAACTGATGCTTGACCGCCAATCCGCTTTCGACCAGAAGATCCAAGGTATTGTAAATAGTAGCACGACTGATTGTATAACCTTTGTTTCTCATTTTCAAGAAAAGGCCTTCCACGTCAATGTGTTCGTCTTCGGGTAAAATGTACAGTTCATCAATGACTGAAAATCGTTCCGGAGTTTTTCTGTTACCCTGTTTAATCAGGAAGTTTTCGAAAATCTTTTTCGCTTTATCAATTAGAACTGTATCCGCCATTTTTGAATTGATGATTAAGAATTAAAGATGAGGCATTCCTGTTTTTTTGGCAAATCGCCCTGCGTTTTCTGGGTAATTTGATTTCAGTCTAAATTAGTGAAAAGAATTTTCAATCTTATTCCAACTTTTGGGTAGGCAATTTGAGTTTATGGAGTATAACCTTAAAAGAAATCTCATTATCTTCTGTCGGAGATCACCCCAACCCAAATGATTTCAAGAAAGATTTTCCTCCTTGTCCTTTTATCTTTCAATTTTAAAGCCTTTACGGAGGCTCAGGTGCCTGGATTTTTCATGAAAGATAAAAGGACAAAAGTCAGAATTCCTTTTTACAGCTCCAATAGCCTGATTATTCTGCCTGTTTCGATTAATGGTAGCGAGTCGATCAATTTTCTTGTCGACACAGGTGTACGCTCAAACATATTGTTCAGCAAAACTTTGGGTGATGCATTAGGTTTGGATTACACCCGACGGCTTAGTATTGCTGGCGCGGATGGATCTACGGTCATTATGGCGCAAGTATCACCGATCAACACCTTGGATCTTGGTCCTATTGTGGGAAGGATGCAGAGCTTATTGGTACTCGAACAGGATTTTTTCGAATTGGAATCTGTGATTGGAGTGCCGGTTTATGGGATTATCGGGTATGAATTTTTCAAATTCAATCCTGTCAAAATTAATTATGATGAAGGATTTTTGGAGTTCTATAGAGAAAATTCGATCAAGTGGAAACCTCCCTTTTATCGAAAATTTGATATGGCTATTGAGGATAGTAAGGCATATATCGAGGCCAAAATCAATCAAAAAAGCGGTCCAAAGATCAAAGCTAAACTGTTGATTGATACGGGTGCCAATCATGGCCTATTACTCAATCAGGAGACTTCGGATGAAATTAAAATGCCTCCGCTGTTCATTGAATCCCAACTTGGTCAATCGCTCGGTGGGGTACTTTACGGATACATCGGGAGGGTGAACTCACTCAATCTGAATGGGCTGAATATGAAGGAGGTGCTCACCTCTTATCCTGATAAAAATACATTCAGTGACATCATTGTGGCTACGGGTAGACAAGGTAGTCTAGGTTCTGAGGTGTTGGGCAGGACTAGAATGATTTTGGATTATCAGCGAAAAAGAGCGTTGATCCGAAAAGGAGAAAATTTCTATTCACCCTTTGAATATGATATGAGCGGGTTGATTTTGAGAAAAATCCCGAATGATGAAAACCGCTACTATGTGAGTGATGTTCGATTGGGCTCCCCAGCCTACAAAACGGGGATTTTGCCCTATGATGAACTCCTCTCCGTCAATAAGATTCCTACCTTTCTTTGGGAACTTTCGGAACTTTTCAAACTGCTTAGATCAGAGGAAGGAAAGGAAATTCAATTGGAAATGAGGCGCTATCAAAGTGATGATTTAACCGAATTTGATGATTATAAAGTGAGTATTTTTCTCAAAAAGCAAATTTAAATATTCCTCATGGAGGGATTATTTGGATAACTTTGACGCGGGTTTTAAACACCAAAGCTTAGAATCCGTGTAAGCAATCGTTAAAAAACACCNNTCCCTGTTGCAATTATTGCCGTCTTGGGTATATACCTATATACTAAGGCTGTTGGAAGTTACAATCAATTTGTCCAAGCGGAAGAACAAGTCAATGGACAATGGGCTGAAGTGGAAACCCAATACCAGCGTCGGGCCGACTTGATTCCCAATTTAGTGAACACCGTAAAAGGATATGCGGATTTTGAACAGGAGACGCTCACAGGGGTGATTGAAG
>DMSR01000352.1 GCA_003457145.1 Bacillus sp. (in: firmicutes) | reverse complement strand
ACCTTCCTTACAATAAAATACGCCATCCCCCACATGAGGAAGGATGGAGGGAGCATCATAATTACCAGCTCTATTAATGGTAACAGAATTTATAAAAATTTCGGAATGTCCGCTTACAGCACCTCAAAAATTGGCCAAACAGGCTTTGGAAAGATGGCTGCACTAGAACTTGCAGAATACAAAATAAGAGTTAATATCATTTGTCCTGGTGCAATAGAAACTAATATCGGCAAGAATACCTTTCCACAAGAAGACAATCTAGATAAAATTAAGATTCCCGTCGAATACCCAGATGGGAACCAGCCACTGGAGCACCGGTCAGGCAAGCCAGAACAGGTAGCCGACCTTGTATTCTTTTTATCCTCTGACATGTCAGCACATATCACCGGGACAGAGGTGTATATTGATGGAGCAGAGTCACTTTTATAAAAACTTTAGAAAATTTCAGGTTTTTTATCACCATATGAAGGACCACTATTCAAACTTTAAAGCGTTCCGTTTTAGGGAAAATATCCTATAACTGACGAGGAAAATGGCGAGTAAACTTGTAGCAGTTTACTCGCCGTTTTTCTGATTTCTCATTACATCCTACTAATCTTCACTCTTCCATAGTCCTAGTTAATTCTCTTAAACAATCGTAAATCTCCACCGTTTGTTTTTAGCATAAAGTCTATGTACTCTTGAAGCAATTACACCTTTAATTCTTTCCAACTCTATTTATTTCTTTTTCCGATATAAGAATAAAGTCGTTATAACTACTGATATTTAACCTTCAAGGAAAATAGCACCCTTCCATTTGTATGCAAGAGCCTGTTTCGATTTAAGGATTTGGTCCTCAAAAAACGCCCGGTTAAATCTAACGAATATAAGCCTTTTCCTGAATCACTATCAGTTAAAAATCAATTTGAAAAACCGCCATTACAAATCAAATGAATTTGAATGAACCCTTCTTTCCTGTATATTAGGGCTAGAGAACAATTAGGAAGGATGATTACTATTCAAAAGCAAATACAGCTTAAAAAGAGGCCAACTGGATTGCCTACAAATGAGCATTTTGAATTTGTGGAAGTGCCGATAGAGAAACCGGCAAAAGGAGAAATTCTTCTGCAGACTATTTATATTTCGGTCGATCCTTATTTACGAGGGCGCATGAATGACACCAAGTCTTATATCCCCCCGTTCAAATTGAACGAGGCGATTTCAAGTGGCGTGATCGGAAAAGTAGTTGAGTCACACTCAGATCTTTTTGAAATTGGCGATTTCGTTATAGGTTCATTAGGCTGGCAGCAATTCTCAATCGCCAAAGAAAATACTGTACGTAAGATTGATCCGAATCTGGCGCCAGTCTCCGCTTACTTAAGCGTATTAGGCATGACCGGTCTTACGGCATACTTTGGCTTATTGGATATCGGCAAGCCGAAAGCGGGTGAAACAGTTGTTGTATCTGGTGCCGCAGGAGCTGTCGGTTCCATTGTTGGTCAAATCGCAAAAATCAAAGGTGCGAGGGTCGTAGGTATAGCTGGTTCCGAGGCGAAGGTTCGTTATCTTCTTGATGACCTTGGGTTTGATGCAGCAATAAACTACAATACACAGGATGTAAGCACCGCCCTAAAAGAGGCATGTCCTGATGGAATCGATGTCTATTTTGAAAACGTAGGCGGAGAGATTTCAGATGCGATCTTCCCTCTTTTAAACAACTTCGCAAGGATTCCTGTCTGTGGAGCGATCTCAGCGTATAACCAGACAGAGCCAGATATAGGGCCAAGAGTTCAGGGTTACTTAATCAAGACAAGTTCGCTGATGCAAGGATTCACCATTGGAAACTATTCGGCCCGCTTTGGCGAAGGTGCCAAAGAATTGGCCGGCTGGCTTTCAGAAGGTAAATTGAAGTATGAAGAAACTGTTACAGAAGGGTTTGAGAATACAATTGACGCATTCCTGGATTTGTTCAAAGGCGCGAATCTAGGAAAAGCGATCGTGAAAGTTACAGGTTCTGATAAATAATCGACAAAGCCGTTTCGGAGTAATTTCCGGAACGGTTTTCATTTTCCATCAAACACCCCTGCCCACAAGCATACATCATGAAAAAGGCGAACTGCCTATTTAAAGCAGTTCACCATTTTTATCGAGAAGAAAATTGATGATCTTTTATAATGATCATTGACCTGCCAACTTTCCCAATTCTTCAAATACCGCTTCATAATCCTCTCTTTTATCTGCTTTAAAGGAGGTATTCAGATAAGTAATCTCACCGCTTTTATTCACCACAAAAACGGACCTGACCGCGACCTCACCTTTTTCATTAAAGACATTATAGTCTTTTACGGTCTGTTTATGCCAATCTGATAAAAGCGGATAAGGGAGTGTTCCCATACTCGCAGCAAAAACTCGATGCGAATGAATATGATCTACACTAATAGCCAATACCTCTGCATTAAGCTGCTCAAATTGTTTGTAATCCTCTTTCCAAGAGGCAATTTCCTTGATTCAGCCTGGGGTAAAGTCCATGCCATAAAAAGCGACCAGGATATTCTTGTTATTCCTATAGTCCGACAACGAAATCTTCTCTTTCGTTGTTGCAGTCAACGTAAACTCCGGTGCCAGACTACCTATCTTTAAGGATGTATCCAAGGGGATTCCCCTCCTTTCAGAATAAATACATATGTATTCTTCCCTTTAAATCTTTGATTAGACATTTTTAAAAGCTCATACCGAAAAATAGACCTGGTTAAACACTGCCCTGGGCATTCTTATAATCAGCAACTTTAGCGAAATCCACTTTCATTCTTTCTATGTAATTAAAATAGCGCCAGCTTCTCTCTAAAAGAAATTGGCACTTCGTTTATTCCGTATCTATTCAGCGTGACGCCTTTGGCGGTTGACACGTATCACATTTTCGTTGGTTGTTATTTTTAAACTTCGTAAATGTTTTTTCAAAGTTGCTTCCACATGTACATTTAAATTGTAACTTTTGTGAAAACCCGTGATATTCCGTTGTTAGCAGTTTACTCTCTGAATTGTTCTCAACAAATTCTTTTATTTTACCAATCGTCCATCGTCTATTCATTCTCATACATCTCCATATTTAAATTGTTAAGCGGAAGCTTTTCTTGTGCATCCGACTATAAATAAAATGATCAATTATACTAAGCCCCTCATTATAACATGAGCTTGTACACAATTAAACCATATGGATATGTCTTAATTGACCTATAAAACCTAAAATAAAGGATTTCTTCTATAAATCACCTTTTTTCATAAATCACGTTATATCACTATCTTCCAACTTTTCGAGAAAAATTACCTTTTCAATAATCCTTTGATAAAAATAAATAACAACCGAAAGCAGAATAGAGATGAAAAAGAAATGTTTATGCCTCATTTTTTTGAATTCAAAAGTTCCAATTTTCTCAAAAATCCTTACAATGTGAAAGGAGAAAAAATAATCAGCTATAATATTTGTTATTAAGTACTTTAGGAAGCTTCTATAAGTTAATTTGAAAATCCAAATCGTAGTGATTAAATAAAGACCATAAAGATAAGAAACATCTAACGTATACCCTTTAAAAAGAGCGTTCTTTACTTTCCATAATTTTTTCTTTTTGGCCACTTCACTAAATAAAGCAAATATATACCCAATGAATGTGGCTGTTGGCAAGAATCTTATGAATGGATTTTTCCTAATGAATGGAACCGTTACCCAAGGTAACACAAGAGTAAGTAAGGATAATCTTTTCCGGGCTTGCACATCTTTCCCCTCCATGTAAACTTTATAATTTATTGTTTTACCTGGAGGAAAAGTTATCCCTACAATTTTCTTTTTTCAACTAAACCGTCCATGTTTACCCAATCGGAAATTAAATAAGTATCACGTTTATGCAGCTATCTTACCGCTTCTAACGATATTTATTGAGAAACCACACGTCAACCTAACCCTCTATAATGACTATTTTGTACAGTTTTTGGAAAGGAGCCTGAATAAACAACTATATATGGTTAACTCTATAAACAAATGGACAAGTAAAGGAGATTAGGCGTGGAGCAATATGAAATTATAAACATGATCATTGACGATGAATTCAACGGAGAGGAATACGTAACAGCAGATTTCAAGCATGAAAATAAAGATTACAGCATTACCTTTAAAAAGGCGGACCTCGAACTGATTAATACCTGGGTTTTTAAAGATGGAACTTCTCTTCCTGCAAATCTATCACACCAAATGATTGAATCCATACGAGACGATATAAAAAAACGGATCTAGTCGCAAGGCTAGATTTATTNNGCACCATAACGATTCCAAGGTCGCTTAATGCATGCCCGATAATAGGTGCCGTTATTGAAGCAGTCTTTTCCCTAATATATCCCCAGAAAAGGCCGGCAATCAATACAGGCAGTGCTGCTATCATTCCGTATACTCCCTCGAAGATTGGGATGACCGAAAGCAGATGGTAAAGCGTATAAAAAATTGCGGTAATAAAAATGGTATCCTTCCCTGATCCGTTTTTCCGCAATTTTTCATATATATACCCTCTCCAATATACTTCTTCCAAAATCGGATTTGCAACCAGCAGGACTAGAGCGAGCCATAATTCTCCCCGCCCTGAAAAACCCCACTCCAAAAGTAAAACTCGCAGCCGATCGACATCCATAAGATATACATGAAGCCAGTGGAGACCTCCATAAATAAACAGGAGAAAGAGCAGCCCGCTTCCAGCACCCAATACGACAGTCTTGCTGTTCATTTTAAATCTTTCTGTTGGAAATGAACGATCAATGAGCGGGACAGCCAAAAGCCATCCATAAAAAAGCAAAAATGTTGCTTCCACGCTTCCAAACACCTGCAGCCCAATGAAGATCATGAGTGTAGGACCAATTAACAAAATAAACGTATTCATCTTACTTAACCCAGTTCAGCTTTCTGCTTGTTTTGCTTTACATTGAATTGTTCATTTAGCGGCTGCAAAAATCGATTCACAATCTTATTGAATTGAATATAAGACCTGAGCGGCAGCTGATGGGTTCCGTATTTTATA
>DMSR01000158.1 GCA_003457145.1 Bacillus sp. (in: firmicutes) | reverse complement strand
CATTTGTATGTTTATCCATGGGTCGACCTGCAGGAAAACCTCCAGCTGAAAAGTTTATATTCCGGGCAGAAGCTGGACCCTCTGAAATTGATTGATGAGGATTTAAAAATTATAAAATTCATTAAAGAAGGGCGAATTACGTCTCAATCCAACATCACTTTCAATACTGAACATGTCGTCCCACAGTCTTGGTTTGATGGGGATGAGCCAATGAGGGGTGATCTACACCATCTTTTCGCATGTGAGCCAGCCTGCAACAGCATGAGAAGCAATTACCCCTATCATGATTTTCGATCTTACTCCCCTGAGTTTTTATCGGAAGGAATCAGAACGGGCTGCGGAATGGCAGAAGACGAAAAATTTGAACCTGAATATGGCAAAGGAGTAGCTGCTAGAGCAGTACTTTACTTTTCGTTAAGGTATAAGGATATATCCATGCTAAATAATAAAATGGACTTTGACCTTTTGCTAGGATGGCACGATCAGCATCCCGTTACTTTATATGAACGTCATCGTAACGCAGCAATCCAGGAACTTCAGGGGAATCGCAACCCTTTTATTGATTTTCCGGAACTCAGTAGGGAAATGATGAATTTATAAAAAAAACCGCCTGAATTGGCGGTTTTTTTCATCTTTTTAAACAGTAGCAATGAAAGCATACACGAGATTTTCATAAAAGATGATAAAGAAGCCTGGCGATACCAATCCGTTTCACAAAGGCTATACAGTGGGATTACTACAATTTCCCAATACTGTTTTTGAGGATTTTTAATCCTATGGGCATACTAGTTCAGAATACTATTGAAGGGATGGATTGCTATGTCAATGGAATGGTTTGACCGTGTAGTAGGGGAATTACAGGATCATCTTGAATCCATTTGTGAAAAGTATGATCAGGAAGGCCAAATGTCGGTTGAGAGAGGCTCCAAACATCCAAGAATCGAATTCTTTGTCGACTTTGAAGATGGAGAAAGAGAATATTTCTATACTTTATTTTTCGATCCGCACAATGAAGAATTCTATGCTGAAACAATCGATGATGAACTAGAGCAGCCGGCGCGTGTCATCCTTACAGATATTGATGATATTGTCGATGCGGTTCACGAAGGTTTCCACGATTACATAAACGATGACGAGGATGACGTTATCGTTTATGAAGCAGATGATGACGATGATAATATCGTTTATGCAGAGGACGAGGATGATACATTATACGTGGATATTTATGAGGATGGCGAGATGGGTGATATTGATGGAGATGAAGAAATCTACCTTGCTGAAATTGTAGATGAGGACGATATCCTTGAGGAAATCGATGTAGAATGGGAAACTCCAGAAGTCACGGCATTCTTAAAGGAAGATGAAGTAGAGGTTACTTACCAGTTCGGCTTAGTCGAGGAAACGGGTGATGGAGTCCTTCGCCGCATTAACCGGTTTTGGACCGAGGACGATGAAATAGTTAAAGACGAAACCAACTTCATTTTCACCAAGGAAGAAGCCCCTACCATCATCGCAATGATTGCCAGCCACATGGATTCGATGCAGGGATACGAGATCTAATGCATGAAGACGGAGGAATGTACCGAATTCCTCCGTCTTTTAAATTGATTTCACCTAATTCTTCGAACATTATGTTTATTTTAAGCCTTTTTTATGCATGAAAAGTTTTAATTGGCGATTTCCATAACTTTATTGGCGATAATTAAAGTTTATTGGCGCAAAAATCTTTTTATTGGCGAAAACCACCAATTTACTGGCGAAAATTAANNGAAAATTAAAATTTATTGGCGAACTGGAAATTCCGAGCGTTTTTTTCCAGCTGTCAAATGTCTCTAGCATCACCCTGCTTAAACAATAAAAATGGCTATTTTCAAATTGATTGTTGCTTGTCGCACCCTCTTAGCATCCGTATTCTAATAGGATTGGGGCTCTTTTCGCGGAGCCTTCTGACCTGCGAATGCAACAAACTCATAAAATCCTGATACGGATTTTTATTTTGGGTCAAAGTAAAGGATAAGAGCCATAAAAAAGACCCCCAACCCAAGGTTGAGAGTCTTCCGAAGCGTGAAAATTAACGCTTTGAGAACTGAGGTGCACGACGAGCGCCTTTAAGACCGTATTTCTTACGTTCTTTCATACGTGGGTCACGTGTTAATAGTCCTGCACGCTTTAATGTTGGACGGAATTCAGGGTCAGCTTGAAGTAATGCGCGAGCAATACCGTGGCGGATTGCGCCAGCTTGACCAGTATACCCACCGCCATTTACGTTTACAAGGATATCGTAGCTTCCTGCAGTTTCAGTAGCAACTAGTGGCTGCTTAACTACTTCACGTAGTGCTGCGAATGGGATATAGTCTTCAATTTGACGATCGTTGATTGTGATGTTTCCAGTGCCTGGTACTAAACGAACTCGTGCAACGGAGCTCTTACGACGACCGGTACCGATATATTGAACCTGTGCCAAGTTAATTACCTCCTTATTAATTATCCGCGAAGTTCGTAAACTTCAGGTTGTTGTGCTTGATGTGGATGCTCGTTACCAGCATATACATGAAGCTTTCTAAACATTTGGCGTCCAAGAGAGTTCTTTGGAAGCATACCTTTGATTGCTAGCTCAAGCATTTTTTCTGCATAGTTAGTACGCATTTCAAGAGCTGTTCTTTGCTTTAAACCACCTGGGTGCATTGTGTGGCGGTAGTAGATTTTGTCAGTAAGTTTCTTACCAGTAAGTTCGATCTTAGATGCATTGATGATGATGACATGGTCACCAGAATCAACATGTGGTGTGAAAGTTGGTTTATGTTTACCACGTAGAATTGATGCAACTTCAGTAGAAAGGCGACCAAGAGTCTTACCTTCAGCATCAACTACGTACCATTTACGCTCGATATTGTTGGCATTTGCCATAAACGTTGTACGCATGAATTTCCCTCCTAAATAGTCAAAAAAAAATCAAGTTCATTGTTGGTATATTTTCAAACACGATAAAGCTCTTCCGGGGCTGATCGTGGGTTTAAAATACATACATATGATATCTTAACCTGTGGTTGAGAGATTGTCAACACCAGGATTAGTTGTCATAATGATTTTTTTACATTCTTTCCGTAAACTTTATAGATTTACATATACTATTCACAGAAGAAACCGCTGAACTGCCTATTGGATTGCACTCAAGACAACAGATTTTTACTATCAATAATGAACTTTTACTGATAATTAATTTCCTGTGTCCATTGAATCTTCATCATAAAACACCTTCCACAAATACAATCCATGTCCAGGTGCTGTCTTGCCGGCAAGTGTCCGATCTTTTTTATCGAGGAGTACCGGCATTCCGTCAGCAGCTCTCTTGCCTGTACCGACCTCCAGGAGTGTCCCAACGAGAATCCTCACCATATTATAAAGAAAGCCATCGCCGACAAACCGGAAAACTAGCAGTCCATCCTCTTCAAAAAATTCTATTTCTTTCAAAGCCCTGATCCTGTCCTCTACTTCTGTTTTCGCCGAACAAAAACTAGTAAAGTCATGAGTTCCTACTAAATGCCTGGCTGCTTCCTCCATTGCCACGTAATTAAGCTCATATGAAAATTGATATACATAGTTTCTTTGGAAGGGATCCCGCTGCTTGGATAATAGCATGAAATACCGGTATTCTTTGCCGACAGCATCAAAACGGGCATGGAAACCTGGATGGACAAACTCGGCATCGTGAATCGCAATATCTGCGGGGAGCATTGAATTAAGGGCTATTTGCCATCTCTCTGGTTTAATTTCGAGTGGGGTATCAAAGTGAATGATTTGTCCTCTCGCATGGACTCCGGCGTCTGTACGCCCCGAAGCACTTACTCTGATCACTGAGCCCTTATGAAGCTTTGCCAATGTCTGTTCAATCTCTCCCTGGACTGTCCTTTTCCCAGGCTGTACCTGATAACCAGAAAACTGGGTGCCATCATAAGCAACTGTACATTTTAATCGCGGCATCACAATTACCCCACTATCCTCTTAAGACAATTAATAGAATGGTGATCAGCGCCAGGATGAGAATCATGCCAGTATCAGCTATTCCCCATTCAAGCTGGCGATATTTCGTACGGCCTTCCCCGCCTCTGTAGCCCCTGGCTTCCATTGCTACAGCAAGCTCTTCAGCTCGCTTGAACGAGCTAATAAAGAGAGGGATCAGCAGGGGTACAATCGCCTTTACCCGTTCTTTGACCGGCCCGCTGGAATACTCGACACCTCTTGCGGTTTGAGCCTTCATGATTTTATCGGTTTCCTGCATGAGCGTCGGGATGAACCGGAGTGAAATGGACATCATCAGCGCAAGCTCATGTACAGGAAACTTCACTTTTTTCAATGGGTTTAGCAAAGTTTCGAGCCCATCGGTAATCTCGATTGGCGTTGTTGTCAATGTTAGAAGTGAAGTGATAAGAATCAACAGGAAGAAGCGTAAAGAAATAAATATCCCCTGCCTGATTCCTTCTTCGTAAATTTTAATCCACCCTAATTCGAAAACCAGTTCTCCTTCCTTCGTCATGAAGATATGGAGCAAAAAGGTGAATACGACAAGGAATATAATCGGCTTCAGCCCGCCATAAAGGAATCTTGGCGGAATTTTTGATAAGCCGACCATGAACAGCGTATATAACGCCAATACACCATATGTCCAGGCATTATTAGCTATAAAGACAATGCCTACAAACAGGAACACAATGATCAGCTTCGATCGGGGGTCCATTCGATGCAGGAGTGATTCACCAGGCACATAGCGGCCAAAGATCATTTTCTCCATCATTTTTGGCTCCCTCCTT
>DMSR01000388.1 GCA_003457145.1 Bacillus sp. (in: firmicutes) | reverse complement strand
AACATCATCAAAGCCGCATTCAATACCCAGCGAAAGAATAAAATGGATTCCATCGACAAACTCTTCTAAAATAACTTGTTTTTCAGAGGAAGGCTTCAGGCTCCAAAATTTAAAGCATCTTGTTTCATTCGCAAGTTCACCTAGTTCTACAAGCAGTGCAAGGATTTTCCTGTCAAATAAATCTTCTTCCACTAATCCGTGTTGCAACTCAATATGGCGATCGAGTTCTTTTTGCATCCTAAAAAGCTTTTCAATATTCATTTTTTCTACTCCAATAATTTAAATTTTTCTGTTAGATGTTGAGTACGCATTATACACAAAAACAGATGGTGCAGACAGATAGCTGTAATCCGTAAAAAGTATGGATACAAATCTTAAATCCTAAAAGCCCAAAACAACAATTTTTACGTAAAGAGCCTAAAAAAAGTATAAATCAAATTGTGGTTTGATGAAACTATTTAGAATCTCATCCGTAAATAAGGAAAGTTAGTATTGGAGGGGCAGTCATGATCCTGCTTTTGCGTTTTATCATCTTGCTTTTATTTATTTTTCTACTATATAGCTCAGTAAAATATTTATTCCATCCGAAAAGAAAATTGGAGCTCGCCCACGAGCAGAAACGTTATTACTTTTGGGATGAAAATGAGAATGTCCGCAAAAACTTCTTATTAACGTATAAGGGAGTGTTATTTGAAGGGGAGAAATACCTTGGCACGACTCAAACTGCTTTTGAAGTCGTTTCAATCTTTATCTGGCCAAAAAAAACCTCGGCATTAAAAGGCCTTGTACTTGAGGACTTCGAATTCATCGAGCGTAAGATTCGCGAAAGCTATCCAGTTGCCAAAATCGATTGGAAAAGCCCCATAAAGGAGTTTATGGAGAGCAACGAAAAAGGCGATTAATCCTAAAATGCAAAGCGCCGGAGTGAATCCGGGCGCTTTTTTAATGGCTGTTTTCGAAGTGCTGCTAAGGAATATATTCATTTCCCTGCGTTAATCTTTCTCTTTTCCGAGCTTCAATGGTACAAATTAAGAGGATACAAAAAAAGTATACGTTACGAACCTTTTAAATTGGAGGCTTGAAAAATTCCCGCCATTTAATAAAAGCTATTTTTTCTCTCAGCATATAGGCAAATATCAAAATTGCACCGATCATAATAAACGCCCAGATAACATTAAAGTGGCCAATATATTCGCCAAAAGCGGTATAGAATATTACAAATGGAATATTCGCAAAGAAGGATGCCCTCATAAACCCATTGAAATTTCTTTTCCGGTCGAACAAGCAAAAACTCAGCAGGTGATAATTAATGAACGGGATTAACCTGAGCAAAGCGACCTGAGAAATCGTCAAATCCCTGTATGGACCAAATAGACGTTTTTTGAGCTTGCTTAGTTTATTCATTGTTTCCGGCACCTTTTCGATCAGGATAAAAAATACGATACTTGCTGCTGAAAGTCCTATTAAGGAATAAATAATTCCAGGAAGGATTCCAAATAAAAGGCCGCCTGCAATACACACCACTGCAGGAGGAATGAATAAAAACTGGCGCAAAATATGAAATAGGATAAATAAAGCCGGCGCATACCAACCGCCTGACTCGACTAATATTAGCAGCAGTGACCGCATATAGTCCATTTCCCTTCACCTGCCCTAAGCAATTCTATGATGCTATTAAATCTTATAAATATGCCCAGGCTGTTATGCTAAAAGGTTGAAGATATATATAATGATGGCAATCTCAATTATTGATAGGAATGGCAGTCCATACTTGAATTGAGCATGCTTGGTTTTGTGCCTGTAATGCTTCATTCCAGCAGTTACACCAATCGCTCCGCCTAAAAAAGCAACATTCCAAAGTGTACTTTCACTTATTCTATAAAGATTCTTTTTTGCACGATTCTTATCTGCCCCCATGATGAAAAAACCGGTCACGTTCATCACAAAAATCACGCCTGACAAAGCCCAAAGCTCCATTTCCCCACGCCCCTTTTGAATGATCTAATCACTATGTAATCTTGTTTCTAAGCTTCATTATATCTTTTATGGACGGTTTTATAATAGCCTTCTGCTTTCCGGCAGTATGATGAAAATTCCGCCTGCTTCACAAGAAGATCCTTAAAAAACGCTGTTTTTCGCATTGATTGCTGCTTTTCGGATAATCCTTTCGACCCGTATTCTTATTGTCTTCGGGTCTCTTTTCGAGAAGTTGCTGAGCAAAGAAGCCATAAGAATTGTAAAAGCAACAAAGTTTATGAAAAGAGCCTTAAAAAAGAAAAAACCATCCTCACAAGAGAATGGCTGATCTTTTCAATTAGTTATTGAATTGCTTTTTAGCTGTTTCTGCTAATTGAGCAAATGCGTTAGCATCGCTTACAGCAAGTTCAGCAAGCATCTTGCGGTTCACTTCGATACCAGCAAGCTTTAAGCCATGCATTAAACGGCTGTAAGAAAGACCGTTCATGCGAGCTGCTGCGTTGATACGAGCAATCCAAAGTTTGCGGAAGTCGCGCTTCTTCTGGCGACGGTCGCGGAACGCATACATTAGAGATTTCATAACCTGCTGGTTAGCAACCTTGTATAATGTATGTTTTGAACCGTAGTAACCTTTTGCTAATTTAATGACTTTTTTACGACGCTGACGAGTAACTGTACCGCCTTTTACACGTGGCATGTAATTTCCCTCCTATATAAATCGATCGCTCGATTTTACTTAATGTTGTCTAATAAATGACGGATGCGCTTGAAATCACCTTTAGATACAAGGCCAGATTTGCGAAGCTTACGCTTTGCTTTTGTAGATTTGTTTGCGAATAAGTGACTAGTATAAGCGTGTGAACGCTTCAGTTTACCAGATCCAGTTTTCTTGAAGCGCTTTGCCGCGCCGCGGTGTGTTTTCATTTTTGGCATTGGTATTCCTCCTCGTTACTTGTCGTTTTTAGGTGCAAGGACCAAGAACATGCTTCGGCCATCCATTTTTGGATGTGACTCAATGGTAGCAACTTCCTTGCAAGCTTCAGAAAAGCGGTCTAATACACGTTGTCCGATCTCTTTATGGGTAATTGCACGACCTTTGAAACGGATCGAAGCTTTAACCTTATCGCCTTTTTCCAGGAACTTGATAGCATTACGAAGCTTTGTGTTAAAGTCGTGCTCATCAATTGTTGGGCTAAGACGTACTTCTTTGGTTGTGATGATCTTTTGGTTCTTACGTGCTTCTTTTTCTTTCTTTTGCTGTTCGAATTTGAATTTTCCGTAGTCCATGATACGGCCTACAGGTGGTTTCGCATTCGGAGCCACAAGAACAAGATCAAGATTAACGCGCGCTGCGATTTCAAGCGCTTCAGTTTTGGTTTTAATTCCTAATTGCTCGCCATTTTGATCGATAAGACGAATTTCGCGAGCACGAATTCCCTCGTTTAATAACATCGCGTCTTTGCTAATAATTAGCCACCTCCAAGGTATTATCGAATACATTGTACATGGGAAGAAGATGTCGCTTGCTCACACAGGACATTACGATCGGTCCAATTTTATTTTTGCAATAAAAAAAGTGCGGGCAACAACACCCACACTTACGAAAACAATAAAAATTAGACGTTTACGTAGTACCTGCCAACAGCTCGGGTAGCGTCAGCCAGGTGAGAAGCGGGTGCTCCTTCTTTCCTAAAACTTGTATTCAGTTCACTTTTGCTAATATAACACAAAGAAAAAGATGTGTCAAACGAATAACTTGCGTTAACTGCAACGTATTGTATTTTATCAAATAGAAATCCACCGCGCAATACTTTTATTCAAAAAAATTTTTCTTAACAAAATCGCTGGCTCTCTTGATATAATTTTTTTATTAGTAGATAACAGAAAGATGGTGTCAGAGTGCTAGTTGCAATCATTGTTACCGGAGCCATCACAGGCCTGCTTGTGGGTACGGCTCTGCGGTTTTTCAGAACGGGCTATGGTTTTGCAAATGATATTGATAATAAGCCCATCCTTCTGAAATCGTGCCGACACTGCGGCCAAAAGGTCAAGCGCAATTATTCCAGAAACCTATGCCCCTCATGTTCAAGACCTTTAGAATAAGAAAAACGCAACCACCTTGGTCAGCCCCGACAAGGGCTGACCGGCTAACGCCACGCCCTGCGGAAATGTCAATGACATCCCGCCCGCGGGCGTTTAACAGGAGAAAGAATATGTAAAAGTATAAAAAATGAGAGAAGCCAAATTGGCTCCTCTCATTTTTTTATTTTTTTGCTTCCTGTCTAAAGGAATTAAGGAACTCTTCAAATGGAATGGTTTCTGAATTCTGTTCCCCATATTTACGGACATTGACAGCCTGATCTGCGACTTCATTATCCCCGACAACAAGCATGTAAGGAATCTTTTGCATCTGTGCTTCGCGGATCTTATAGCCAATCTTTTCGTCCCGGCCGTCAATTTCTACCCTGAAGCCTTCTGCTTTAAGTTTTTCCTGAACTTCTCTTGCATAATCATAATGAACAGCTGGGGAAACAGGGATGACTTGTGCCTGAACTGGTGCCAGCCATGTTGGGAAAGCACCCTTGTATTCCTCGATCAGGAAGGCTACAAATCTTTCCATAGTGGAAACGACACCACGGTGGATGACAACTGGCCGATGGTGTTTGCCATCTTCGCCGATATAAGTCAATTCAAACCGTTCTGGCAATAAGAAATCAAGCTGGACAGTTGAAAGAGTTTCTTCTTTTCCAAGCGCAGTCTTAACCTGGACATCGAGCTTAGGACCATAGAATGCAGCCTCGCCTTCTGCCTCGAAATAGTCCAGTCCCATTTCGTCCATTGCTTCTTTTAACATTGCCTGAGCTTTTTCCCACATCTGATCATCATCAAAATATTTCTCAGTATCTTGAGGGTCGCGGTAGGAAAGACGGAAAGAATAGTCATTCATGTCAAAATCCTTATAGACCTCAAGAACCAATTGTACGACACGCTTGAACTCTTCCTTGATCTGGTCTGGACGGACAAAGATATGCGCGTCATTCAAAGTCATGCCACGGACACGCTGCAAGCCTGCAAGTGCACCTGACATTTCATAACGGTGCATGGTGCCAAGTTCAGCAATCCTGATTGGCAGTTCCCTGTAGCTGTGAATGCTATTTTTGTATACCATCATGTGGTGAGGGCAGTTCATCGGACGGAGTACTAGCTGCTCGTTCTCCATTTCCATGACAGGGAACATATTTTCCTGATAGTGATCCCAGTGGCCTGAAGTCTTATATAATTCAACACTTCCCATAACCGGAGTGTAGACGTGGTCATAGCCAAGGCTTACCTCCTTATCGACGATGTAACGTTCAATGATGCGGCGGATTGTCGCGCCTTTAGGAAGCCATAACGGAAGCCCCTGGCCAACCTTTTGTGAATTTGTAAATAAACTTAGTTCTTTACCCAGTTTGCGATGATCACGCTCTTTTGCTTCTTCAAGCAGTCTTAAGTGCTCTTTCAAATCCTCTTTCTTGAAGAAAGCTGTGCCATATATACGCTGCAGCATCTTGTTGTCGCTGTTGCCGCGCCAGTAGGCACCGGCAATGCTAAGCAGCTTAAATTCCTTCAGTTTCCCTGTTGATGGAACATGAACACCGCGGCAAAGGTCAACAAAATCTCCCTGTTCATATAGCGTGACTTTTTCTTCAGCAGGAATAGCTTCAATTAATTCAAGCTTATACTCATCACCGATTTCCTTGAAAAAGCTGACAGCTTCATCACGGCTAACCTCTTTACGGATAATTTCAACGTTTTCATTAATTATTTTCGCCATTTCCTTTTCGATGACTGGCAGGTCTTCTGGAGTCAATGAATGTTCCATATCTATATCATAGTAGAAACCGCCTTCGATTACAGGGCCTACTCCGAGTTTAACGTCTTTATATAGGCGTTTAATGGCCTGTGCCATTAGATGAGCGGAGCTATGGCGGAGAATCTCAAGCGCTTCAGGATGATCGGCTGTGACGATTTCAATCGATGCATCCTCCTCGATTGACCTGCGGAGATCATACGGCTGTCCATTAACCATCCCGGCAATGGCTTTCTTCTTAAGGCCCGGGCTGATCGAACTGGCTATGTCTTCAGTTGTTGTTCCTGCCGGAAACTCCTTTACTGCTCCATCTGGAAACGATATTTTTAACATGTCTGCCATTGGCTTTTCCTCCTTTTGAGATTGTGCACAATAAAATTGTGCAAAAAATAAAAAAACCCGTCCCTGAAACAGGGACGAGTTTGATCACACGTGGTTCCACCCAATTTTACATCCACACGCAAGAAAGGCGCGGGAATGACTCTGGTTGAGATAACGGCTGCTGCCGCCAGTCAATACTAGCTCAGATGGCGTTCATAACTGGAGTTCAAAGGTGGTAAGCGTTTCTTTAGTGTTAGGAAGTTTTCAGCCTTGCCTTCCCTCTCTGCAAACCTTTCCAGAAAGCCCATGTCCTCATCATTACATTTACTATTGGTTTAGTATGTACGTAATTATAGTTTGTAATGTTTTGAAAATCAAGTGGACTATCGTATATTTTCACTGTCTTCGCTTAAAAAATTCAGTTTATCAGAGCTAAAGTCAGAAATCGGGCAAATTTTTACCCGTTCTTCAAAAATATTTATGATTGTCCGCACTAAAGGCTGATGCGGCTCATCTGTATACAAGTAAATTCTTTTCGGAGCCATCGACAGCAGCGGAGCAATCGTAGCTGAATCAACATAGACAGGATGATTGACAAGCAGCTTTCGGTCAATCGTTTTGAAAAGCTCGCTTCGCTTCATTTCGATAAAAAACGGATTATAAAAGGTCATATTTTCATCGATGATAAGATACAAATGAGTCATTTGCTGTTTCCTGCCAGCTAGGAAGTCCCTCAGTGTATGAACAAACACCTGGTATTCTTGCTCCATTTTATATTCATCAATCGCAATCTCAACCCATCGGGAGAGCTGGTCGACAAAGACCTTCAATCTGAACAGGACAAACGAATCAAAAGAGAAGGAAATTTTTTCATTAAAAATCTCATCGATTGCCTTTTTGATGAGTGCATCTTCATCAAACCCTTCCATAAACGGAACAAGCTCTTTCCTGTTTCCTTCCAGTACGGAATAAATGATGTCTACAATCTGATCCTGCTCTTCAATATCTGTATAATAATATGATTCGATAAGGATTGTCCTAAACCAATCATCCCGTTTCGTCTTCGTGATAAAATCATAAAAACCCAGTTTAATTTCCTTAAGCATTTCACCGGCATACAATTGACTTGGAATTAGCACTCTATTTCGACCTTCATTAAGAAGAATTGAATTAGCTTCCTGGCATGAAGCTAGCCTGGTGATCAAATGCTGGTATAAGTTCCAGGCATCCTGCTTATTTTGGAAGATGATTTCAATCAACCATATCCCCCCTTTTTATATAATCCCTGATTATATATATGGGGTACTTGGACAATTTAGAAGTACTCATATCTTAGTGCGCTGATATCCATCAAAAAAAATTGCCGCAGCTCATTGGCTGCGGCATATTTATATCTGTTAAATATGGCTGTTGATTTTCGTTCCAGGGCTTCGCTTTCCGCGGGGCTGGCGCTGAGCCTCCTCGTCGTTTCACTCCTGCGGGGTCTCAGCTGTCCAGCTGATCCCGCAGGAGTCTACGCGCCTTCCACTACAATCATCAGGATGTACCTAATCAACATTGGTCTTTAATAGACCTTATATAAAATGGGATAAGCTTTGCACGATTATCACACTTCATGCAAGCTTAGTCTATCCTAGGGTTTAGACCTTTTAAGCTCTGCGGTTTTTGCCCTCAACTCTTACAGGTTCAGCAAGATACTTGATCCGCTCCATGATTCTAGCTGCCTTCAATTGCTCTTCCTCACCACGCTGACTGTGCGTCAGATGATGTTCAAGCCCTTTCAAATCAAAATTTGAAGTGAAGAAAGTCGGCAAATTCTCAAGCATCCGGAATTGAAGGATTGTCCCAAGTACTTCATCACGTGCCCAGCTGCTCATCGTTTCAGCACCAATGTCATCAAGCATAAGGACATTCGCTTTTTTAATTGATTCAAGTTTTTCATTCACAGTATGGTCACCGATTCCATTTTTCATTTCACGGAAAAATTCCGGAACGTATACAAGCAAGGAGCTTATCTGCTTCTGCGCCAGCTCGTTCGCTATCGCTCCCAGCAGATAGGACTTTCCCGTCCCAAAAGGACCATGGAGGAACAAGCCTTTCTGTTTTTGGCCAGGAGTATAATTTTCCACAAAGTCCTTGGCCATCTTAATCGCTTTGAACCTCCCCTGGTCATCAAGTTCAATATCGCCGAATGAGGCCTTTAAAATTTCCTTCGGAACGAAGATGCTATTGATCAAACGTGCATGCTTCTGCTGCTCATCATGCATAACCTTCTTCTTACACCGGTCATATTTTATCTCAATAAAGTTCCCTTTTATAAAAAGCTCAGGATCATACCCCTTGATCATATTCTTGCAGGATCCAAGACTTGCACAGTCTTCACATCTTTTACTCTGGTTCGTGAACTCATAAAGTTTTGCCATGCTCCGGTCAAGCATTTCCCGGGTGATTAAATCTGCATTTAGTTCAAGGAACTCCTTCACATGCTTATCTTGCATAACCTGTTGCTTAATCGCTTCATAGCGAGCCTGAAAATTCTGGTTATTAGCCAGTTTTTTCAACGTTTCATTAATATTTTGCAACTGCGTCACCTCCCGGATTTGAATTTCTTAAGTTCTTCTTCAAGCTTTTTCTTCTCTATTTCAAAATCCGAATCAACATCCTTTTCACCTGGTAGCTGAACCGGTTTACCTTCATCCTTTTTCTCGAACCAATCCGGAAGCACTTCCTTACGGACAGGTTTACGCTTCCCTGTGCCAGCAGGCGCCTTTTTCCCTTCTGCCCAGTCCAGATATTGCCGGTGTTCACTTTTTGCCAGCTGCATTGCTTCTTTAACGGTCGATATCTTTTTACGCGACCAGTGACTGGCTATTTTCTCTATATAACCTTTTGCCAGCTTCATATCCGTCTTGAGCATAACATACTGGACTAAAACATTAACAACTCCAGGCAGCAGTTTTTGCTTGAACATGACCTCTTCAATTATTTGCAAATCAGACTTAGACGGCTCTCCTCCCCCTGACAGATCAATCAAAAGCTGACGTGGAGATGTTTTTTCAAAGTAGTGGATCAATTCTTCTTCTTTCGTTTTCGGCTTTTCGATGCCTGCTGTATATTGGGCAGGCTGATGCCGGTCCATGAGGGCAGGAAGCTTATCCTGGAATTCAAATTGATACCAATCCCGTGCAGCCTTTCGCAATTCATCAATATCTATTTCATTTTCAGCAGTAACAGCGCTCAAAACAATGCTTTTCATCTTCAGAGCGTCAATCCCATACAGAAAAGCAAGGTTGCTTATCGCCTCTTTCACTTTAAGTGAAAAAGCTTTTTTGGGAATCATTGATTCATTCAGCCCGCCGATTAGCAAATCAAAGTTGAAGTCTGTCGTATTTACTTGGATTTTGACTGCTTCTGCCCTGCCAATGAATGAATTTCCTTCCTCGACCCGCAGATCCTCTGCGGAATCCGGATTGTGTTTGAGGGCTTCAGGCGGCACAGAAAGAAACACGTCCTGAAATGCTTTAGTGACTTCGGCATAGTCTTTATCCGCTGATGAAGATTTATCACTGAAAAACCTTTTCAGCCGCAAAAACTGGTTCTTTCCCACCTTGCGATACAAATAAACATTCAACATTCCATCAAGGAAAAATTGTTCCGGAGTGAGAGGCGGCTGCAGCTCATAAATAAAAGCTCTTCCATACTCCCCTTGTTTTACAAATGTCTTTAATAACCCCATACCCTCCAGCTTAAGGCGAGCATGGTAAATATCCTTAAGATTCATATCCATAATGCTCATTAAACTATGGTGAGTGACCGGGTCCGACCATAAACGATTCTCTTCAGTTTCGGCCCAAAGCGTCATATAGAGACTTAAACAAGCTGGCCCGATCAACGGCTGATACAAAAAAGTAAGCACTTTGCGATCATATTCATGCAACAAGCCGCCGGTAGTGACTACATATTGGTCTATAGGCAAAGTTTCCTGCCAATGCTGAGCCATGATACAACCTCCCCCAGTTTAAAAAGCACAAGCGTTTTGCTTACAGTNNCAGATGCGGAAAATCCGCGTGAATAACCAATCAGGAAAAAAGAGCTGAAGTTACCTTCAGCTCCTTCAGGACTTTCCTTAAAGTTCACCCGAAACCTTAGGATTGTTCTTTCTTTAATAGTTCTTTCAATTCCTCTATGAAAACATTTATATCTTTAAATTGGCGGTAAACAGAAGCAAACCGAACATAGGCTACTTCATCTACTTTTGCAAGCCTGTCCATGATCATCTCGCCTATTGCTTCACTTTTCACTTCGGAAACACCCTGGCTCCGCAATTCTTTCTCAACCTCTGATGTAATTTCTTCCAGTTCTTTTAAAGCTACCGGGCGTTTTTCACAGGCCTTAATGNNAAGTTGGACATTTCATATCGATCACCACAATCAATGGGATTTCCTCAACTTTTTCAAAAGTGGTGAATCGAAACCCGCATGCTTCACATTCACGTCTGCGTCGAATTGATCGGCTATCATCTACCGGCCTTGAATCAAGGACCCGTGTAGAGTTATTTTGGCAAGTTGGACATTTCATATCGATCAGCTCCGAATATTTTGAAATATAAATTGAAAGAAGGAAAATTAATTCACATGCATCATTAGTAAGTTCTTACTATTATCTTATAAAAAAGATGGTATCTGGACAAGAAAAACTATTCATTCCCATTAATCCCCGACCCAATATATTGATGTGCCTGATCAAGCTTGGCATAAAATAACTGCAATTCATTTTTTAATACTTGATTGATACCAGTTAACGAAAAGCTTTCAGTTGAAATATGTAAGTCGACAGCCGTTTGAAAAGGCTTTGTCATTACAACTGTTACAGTCAGGAAGGAAGCTCCTTTTCTGTTAATCTCAGCAGAGATTTCCCCATGATCCTTGGAAACACTTGTAATCTTATAAGAAGGATCAGCTTTCATCAGCTTTTCAACCGTCTCGAATACCTGGTTAAAATTCGCTTTATAATAACGGGTCCTTAACTGCTCGTCTCGATGGTTTTCACTGGTACCGCTGTATTTTTGATAACGCCCGGTAAGTGTTTTAAAAAAAGACATAAAAAGTCCTCCTGCTAATCGATATAGTTACAGTGTACCGTATTCCTCAGTAAATTAAAAAGAGGTGTATCGCTACACCTCTCGTTATTATTTCATATTAAGATTATAGAGCTTTAGCTTGTGCTTGTTTCACATGCACAGGACCCATACCGCGCGGAATTTCGATATTCTCGCGAGTTTGAGCACTTAGAGCTTCTGCAATATAGTCAGCTGCAATATTAGGATTAAGATCGCCGCATGTATAAACATCTATGCTAGCGTATCCATGTTCTGGGAAGCTGTGGATAGTTAAATGAGATTCAGAAATAATGACAACTCCACTTACACCTTGTGGTGCAAATTTATGGAATGCCACCTCGCGGATTTCAGCACCTGATTTTAAAGCAGCTGAAACGAAAGTTTGTTCAATATAATCCATATCATTCAATTTTTCAAAATCGCAACCCCAAAGTTCAGAAATTACATGACGACCCATTGTTTCCATATTCAATTTCCCCCTCTAACATTATTAGAATGAAATCCTTCGTTTCAATGGCATCTTAACTACCACGGGGGAAAGTTAGTCCAGAGAGGTCCTAACCCTTTAAGTAGCCAATTGGTACCGTTATTAAGAAGTTCACGATGACTAGTATACTTTGTTTATATTTTTTTTGCAACACATGAAACGAAATTTTATTCGATTTTTTTCCATAGTTTTACCCAGATTACTAGATGTATATTTTATAGGCTAATAGAAAGTTTTTATCATGCCATATGAATGAACAAAAAGCGCAAGCGCCTCGTTAAGACCCGAGAAGCGCTTGCCGACTAAAACCGCCACGTCCTGTGGCAACGTCGGCATTAGGACATCCTGTCCGTCGAAGGGCCTGACAGTGAAGTCGTTCTTTGACTTCATTGGCAGGACCGAAGCGACTTGAGGGGCTAGGCGCTGGAGCTGGAGCTGGATAATACATGTAGTTATCCACAACTAAATACTTTTAAAATTCCCTTAACAAAAAAAAAGCTTGCCTTGGCCCGGCAAGCTTCTGGAATAGCTTATTATCCAACCTTTGCAGTAGCAGCATTGAACATTTCGTGAGCTACATGCCTGGTGAGGTCAACTACCCTGCATGAGTAACCCCATTCATTATCATACCAGGCAAGCACCTTTACTTTTTTAGCGCCGATTACCATGGTGGAAAGTCCATCGATAATAGCCGAATGCTCATTCGTGTTGAAATCAATAGATACCAGTGGTTCAGTTGTAATATCTAGGACACCTTTCATCCTTCCTTTTGAAGCTGAATAAAATGCATTATTAATTTCATCAACCGTCACTTCGCGTTTTAAGTCAACTACAAGGTCTACAAGCGAAACGTTTGGTGTAGGAACCCTGAGGGACATTCCGTGTAACTTCCCCTTCAGCTTAGGAAGAACTAGCGAAAGTGCCTTGGCCGCTCCCGTAGAAGTAGGAATAATTGATTGACCACAAGAACGAGCCCTGCGTAAATCCTTATGCGGATTGTCAATATTGTTCTGGTCATTTGTATAGGCATGTACAGTTGTCATTAATCCATTTTCGATGCCGAAAGTATCTTCAAGCACCTTCGCTACTGGAGCAAGACAGTTCGTCGTGCATGATGCATTCGAAATCACATTATGTTTTTTCAGATTTAATGCGCTTTCATTAACTCCCATTACTATAGTGATGTCTTCATTTGTTCCTGGCGCAGTTATAATGACCTTCTTCGCTCCAGCATCGAGATGAAGCGCAGCTTTATCCCGTGAGTTAAATTTTCCTGTAGCTTCTATAACAATATCAATCTTAAGTTTCTTCCAAGGAAGCTCTGCTGGATTGCGGCTGCTTAATAATTTTACTGTTTTCCCATTGACGATCAATGCATCACCAGCCGGAATTACTTCACCTGCAAATTGTCCATGGTTAGAATCATATTTAATTAAATGCGCCAGTGTTTCTGCTGGGTAGCTCGCATTAATAGCGACAACTTCAAGATTTTCCTCCAAGATGGCTTTCCTGAACACCATTCTGCCAATTCTCCCAAAACCGTTTATTGCTATTCTCGCCTTCATTGTACGGCCCCTTCCGAATTAGTGTTATACTTAATAACCCCTTTATATGGTATTAGTATAACATATTAAATTTTATTTGTGATAATTAAATGCACACAATTTATAATTAAAATAATTCTGACAATATTATTACGATGTTTATAGATAATTGACGTTTTTCCGTTCAAGGCCCGCCAAACAACAGAGCTAAAAAATCAATAATAATCTTTTACACAGCCTAAGGCCATACGAAGCCAGTCTCGAAAAATAATCGGACTGGATGATTTTTTTCACCCTTATTAGTCCTTCGCCCTAAAAAAAACCCCTGGGTGATATGCTCTCCACTTTAACTAAAAACTAAGCAACAAAAAAGAGCCTAGTCGGCTCTCTAAATTCCCCAATCTCTTAAAATTCCCATCAGCTGCTGCTTCGTTTGATCGACCCTTCCGGTATTATCAATTACCGCATCAGAGAGCTCCACTTTATCCTTAAGCGGCATCTGTGAGTGTATCCGTGATAGTGCCTCTGCTTCTGAAAATCCATTTCGTTTCATTAGTCTCTCTAGTTGAGTATCTTCATCAACATAAACAAGGATGACCTTTTCAACTAGACTTGTAAGCTTGCTTTCGAAGAGAAGCGGAATGTCCATTATGATTGCTTTTTCACTTGCTGCCTCTGCTTCCTGCCTCTTTTGAGCCATCCGTTCTCTAACTGCAGGATGGACAATCGAATTAAGCAGCTTTCTTTTAGCTTCATCATTAAAAATAATTGTTCCTAATTTTTGGCGGTTGATTTCACCATTTTCTTTTACTATTGAGGATCCAAAATGTCTGATGATGTCATCGTAAGCCTTTTCTCCAATTCCGACAGCAAGCCTTGCCTCGATATCCGCATCGATCACCGGCATACCCATCTCGGCTAACATCTTAGAGACCGTGCTCTTTCCGCTAGCTATACCTCCGGTTAATCCAATAACTAATGACATTCTTAATTTATTCCTTTCAGGGGGATCAAAGCTTCAAAACCCCAATTATAATCAGTAAAACTCCAGGTATGAATGAAAACCTCTGCATCCATCCGCTTCCTGAGAAATAACTCCCCATTTTCATTCCCGCAAATACAAATATTGAGCTCATAAAAGCTGCGGTTAATGCTAAATAGCCTGGTGAGAAGCCTAGCATAGCCGCGCCGATCCCGGCACCAAAGGCATCAAGCGATAATGCAAGCCCGAGCATGACTGCTTCAATTCCATTGATTGTACCAGAACGGTCAAAATCAGCTGTCATTGGTTTCTTCAGAATATTAATCACGATGCCAAGTGATTTAATTTCAAAATTTAAAATGATTTTTTCATGACAGAGCGTTTCTGTTTTTTCCTCACGGAAGAATTGGTAAAGGACCCATCCGCCTATTATGATCAAGACAGCCCCGCCGAGCTTTCCTGCCACCTCTGGGGAAAAAAAGCTTTCAATAAGATGCCCAATCATCATTGCAGCCATCAATACAACAGCTGAACAAGCTGCTATTACAGCAATTGATTTAACCGGAATTTTCACATTCCGTAAACCATAAGTGAACCCTACACTAAAACTGTCAAGGCTGACAGCGAATGCAAGTAAAAGCAGGGAGATTGTTTGTGCCATAAAGCTGAGCTCCTTCCTGTCAATCGCTACGTTAGTATATGGAAGGAGCCTATTTATGGTGAGAAAATCGATAAGTCTTTATCTGGGCTATTTTTGGAAACTTTATTGCTTTTACATTCAAAAGTAAAAATAAGCTCCTAGGTTTTCGGATAAATATTCCTGAACCCAGTGATAATTATCCGAAAACCTAGGAGCTTAT
>DMSR01000157.1 GCA_003457145.1 Bacillus sp. (in: firmicutes) | reverse complement strand
AACGCAATTGCTCCAATCGCTACTAGCCAACCTGAGTAAACGTTAAAGATTACCGGGTACCCACCATAGCTTGTTTTCAAGTCAGTAAGGATATTCATAACCATCATGATACCAAGGACGACCGGCGTTACGTACTTGAGGGAAATATTCCACCAGCTGCCAAGTTTGATATCAGAAATAGCATCTGCATGATCACGCAGGCTGTTCAGCTCTTTAGCCACCCAGGCAATGAAAATGATTTCGACAAGGCCAGCAAGAGCTACACCATAGTTATTAATGAATGCATCAGCAGAATCAAGGAAATTCAGACCGCCCTGAGTCGCAAAAAGAATTGAGATTAATGCAGACAAACCACCGCCGATTGCGACAGACTTCGTACGTGATACTTTAAACTTTTCCTGGATACCTGCTACATAAGTTTCAACAATCGATATAAGTGAAGATAATCCAGCAAGCGTTAAACTTGTGAAGAATAGGATTCCAAACAGCCCGCTTAATACAGGAAGCTCATTAATGATTTGCGGGAAGACAGCGAATGCAAGGATAACTCCTTTTTGAACTACTTCGTCAACTGGCACACCTTGTGTTGAAGCCATGAAGCCTAGAGCAGCAAATACTCCAATACCAGCAAGCAATTCAAATGATGAGTTGGCAAAGCCTGTTATGAAAGCATTATTAGTAATATCAGATTTCTTTGGAAGATAGCTTGAATAGGTGATCATGATTGCAAAGGCAATGGATAAACTGAAGAAAATCTGTCCATAGGCCGCAACCCAAACCTTTCCATTCAAGATTTGACTCCAGTCAGGCTTGAAGAAAGCATTTACGCCGTCTATCGCTCCGTCAAGTGTCAATGCGCGAACAACGATTACTAAAAATAAGATAACAAGTGCAGGAATAAAGATTTTGTTCGCTACTTCAATACCTTTCTTGACTCCCTTTAACAAGATGCCAAGTGTGATTACCCAGACAAGAATCAAAGGAAGGAATACTCCAGGGACGATACTGCCTACCTGACCTGCATCGACAACTTTTAAATAATCACCGACAAGGAATGTAAGCGGGTCTTCTCCCCACTGCTGGCCAATAGAGAAATATGCGTAGGACATAGCCCATGCGATGATTACAGCATAATAGGTAGAAATGACAAAGGATATAGCTAGCTGCCACCAGCCGAGCCATTCGGAACCTCTTCTCATCCTAAAAAAGCTTAGTGGTGCAGAACCGCGGTATTTATGTCCGATTGTGAATTCCAAGATTAGAATCGGAATACCAGCTGTCAATAACGCAAATAAGTATGGAAGGAAAAACGCTCCTCCCCCGTTTTCATATGCTACTCCCGGAAAGCGCCAGATATTTCCCAACCCGACAGCCGAGCCGATCGCAGCAAGGATAAATCCTGCTCTTGTGCCCCATTGTGGTCTATTTTCCATTGTAAATCCCCCTTACCCTCTAATCATCTGGAAAAAGTTGACGAATTAGAAAGTTTTATATTTTCAGATTATTTAACATAGCATTAGTATAGCTAGTTTTTATTTCAATGTCAAAATATTATTTAAACTATAATAAAATATTTTTTCCCAATAACACAGGTGCCTTCCATAAAAAGGAGCCTGTGGCTGTTTTATGGTGAAAAAGAAAAATGCTGTCTGAGACTCAGACAGCATAAAAGTTATTCTGAAAGATTTCCTTTCAATGCAGGCTGCTCCTCTGGCTTGCTTCCAAAGATGAATGCAAAACCAGCCAGCAGAATTGCGACAATAACAAGAGCAATCATTGTGCTGCCAGTGAAGCCAATGACCAGGAAACCAACAGATGCGATGGCCGCAGAGATTAGCGCATATGGCAACTGTGTCATCACATGATCAATATGGTTGGAACCGGCACCAGTTGAGGACAGGATCGTCGTATCCGAAATTGGTGAACAGTGATCACCGAAAACAGCTCCACCCAATACAGCCGCTAAAGCTGGCAGGAGCATTGTAATATCGGTAGCAGCAGCAATCTCTCCAGCAATTGGAAGCAGGATTCCAAACGATCCCCATGAAGTCCCTGTTGAGAAGGCCATGATGCCAGCTACGATAAATAGCAGGAATGGCAGGAATGAAATATCAAGATTAGAACGCTCTACAAGACCGGCAAGATATGTTCCTGTTTCGAGCCTTCCAATCAAATCCACGATGACCCAGGCGAAAAGAAGAATGTAAATGGCAGGAAGCATTGCCTTAATACCCTCTAGTACTCCCCTTCCAAATACGTTAGCCTCCACACCTTTTAAAACAACTGCCTGTCTTACAAATAAAATCATAGCAACCGCAAGCCCAAGCAATCCTCCGATTACAAGTGATTTTGTCACATCTGTGTTTTCAAAGATCGCTAAAATTGTTGCTTCGCCTTCAACAGCATTCATTCCTGTCCAAAGCATTGCACCAACCGTTCCCACAACCAAGGCTACAATCGGCCAAACAAGATCGCCAACCTGGCCCTTGCTGCTAGTTGGAAGATCATCCTTCAACTCGCCCGGTACAGGCTTATCCTGAGGATATACGATGCCCTCATTCATGGCACGCTCTTCATGAACCTTCATTGGCCCAATTTCCACATTGCGAAGCACAACGATGAAAACCATTGCCAAGGCAGCCAGCGCATAGAAATTCATAGGTACAATTTGCATGAATGCTGAGAACGCACTATAATCCGTCACGCCATGTGCAACGAGAATTGTACCAATAAGTGCGATTATATAAGCACCCCAGCTAGAGATCGGTGAAATTACACAGACCGGAGCAGAGGTCGAATCGATCAGGTATGCAAGCTTAGCCCGAGAAACCTTCTGACGGTCTGTAATTGGGCGAGTTACCTGCCCGACTGCCAGCGCATTAAAATAATCATCAATAAAAATGATTACTCCAAGAATCGCACCTACTAACTGGGCTCCTACCCGTGTCTTAACCCTTTTCATTGCCCATTCGCCAAATGCACGGCTTCCACCGGAAATAGAAATAAAAGCAGTAATAATTCCCAAAAGCAATAAGAATAGGATGATGTACAAGCTGTAAGTGTTCAGCTCTCCATCTGCAATGAATATTCCTTTGATGGCATCAGCCATTATTGAAAAGGTTTGAACGAAGTTAAAATCAGCAAGCAAGAATGCCGCTGCAACGATTCCTGCCCCTAAGGACAGAAGTACTCTTCTTGTTATTACTACCATTAAAATAGCCAGTAATGGCGGCAGCAACGAAAATATTGTGTTCTCCATTATAATTTCTCCTCCTTGTTTTGAAAGGGGAAACTGGTTCATGAAAGAGCAAAACTAGACAATTAGGCTGCAGCAGCTATACGAGTATCGTTACCGAAAAGGAACCGGGCCCTGTTCCTTTACGATAAGCCTTCCTTATTCAAAACTAAAAAATCCTTTTTGTGATTTTTTTGGTTTTTGAAAGGTCCCAAGCTGCTAACAAAGCCTAAAAAAATAAAAAAGAGCAACGATAGAGAAAATCCTATCGTCACTCTTAATAAGCAACTAGTTTCTCCATCACGATCTGTAGCTCCCCATTATGGATGTTCCTCCATAATGACAGTGATACTCTTATTCAAAGTATCCCCAGCAAAAAAAATGTGACTCATTTAGATTGCTTCGGCAAAATTCCCTTTCAGCTGCGGTCAACGTTGTCATCCTCGCACAGCATACTATTGAATCCTGCTCCTCTACCCCACCGAAATGATAAGGTTTATTATTCAATTGATTTTATAATATAACAATATCACATTCTTGACAACCATTTTTATCTGCCTGGTAATTGGATTGCAGGAGAAGTACTTCCGCCCCCATTGTAAAACTGCGGAACTTTTCCTGGGTAATAGAAACTTCCAATCGGGATATCTTCCTGCACTGTCGCAATGTCCGTCGCAAACGGAATGATAATTTGAACATTTACTTTTACCCTTACAGAGACATTTATCAAAGTATTATTAATCCCATGATCTTCCGTTTCCCAGACAACATCTGCAGTCACATCACCGATTGCATTAAACTTGACCGGTACCTTTGGCCCCATATTACCAAGAAGTGCATTATTTGTCGCCTGCCCAAGCGGTACATAATAAATGATGCCTTCTTCTTTATCCTCATCTGTGACAATTTCTACATCCGATAACATTTCGAGCGAGGTGAGATTGCCCCTTTCCGCTTCCTTCAAATTCATTTGGACGATATTGGTCGTTTCAGCCTTCACACGATTAATGATTTCAGTATTAAACTTCACTACTGTAGTAGATCCCCCATCTACAGGGACAAACTCAATTACCTTATCAATATCCATTCCGCTGGCAATTTTTTTGTTGATTGCCTTGTTGATGACCAGTGTTGCAATCTTCCTGGTCTGTGATTCTGCGTATCTCATCAATGTGGGTTCGAGTCCTTTATCTATAATCCACAGTCCTGCTGCTGTTGAAAATGGAAAAAAGACGAATGTCAGCAGGAATACATATCTGAAAGGCAATGGCCCTTTTCGAGGCAGCCGCCGGCCGAATTTTGCCAAAACAAATCCCCCCTCTAAAGCTATATGTATGCTTTAAAGGGGGGAACTAGCCTTAAAATCTAATTGTTTGCGTACTGATATTTTAAAATCGTTTCACAGCTTACAATCATTAAAGATAAGTTTGTTTTCAAATCCACATGGTAAGGAACGACCCTTTGATTGTTTTCTTCAAGAACCCTGATCACTGGCCGTTCGCTGAGACCTGGATTCTGTTCGGCAACCACACCTTCTCTGCCATCGTTCAATATAACTGTCAATCCGACAGGATAAATGGCTACGGCTCGCCGGAAGGCATCCACTACCTTCGGATCAAATAAACTATCTGAACCAGAATAAAGAATTTCCAAGCCTTCATGCGGAAGCATCGCGGGTCTGTAGACACGGTTAGAAGTGACTGCGTCAAATACATCGGCGACTCCGAGAATCCTCCCAAACAAGTGGATTTCTTCCCCTTTCAAACCGCGGGGATAGCCAGCACCGTTCAACCGTTCATGATGCTGGTAAGCACAATGGGCAACGATTAAAGGAACACCGGGGACATGCCTAAGAAGCTGGAAACCGTCTTCAGCATGTGCCTTGATGACTTGAAATTCTTCTCCTGTCAGCCTGCCTGGCTTTGATAAGATTTCTTCGGGGACCTTCATCTTTCCTACATCATGCAAAATCGCCCCAAGCCCCAGCTGCTCAAGTTCCTTAGGCGTTAGCTTCATTTCAATCCCAATCGCCAAAGCATATAAGGTTACATTCAGCGAATGGGAAAATATATAATGATCGTGGTTAAAAACATCGGAGAGAAGGTTCAGCAAATCCTTGCTGCTGCTTAGTTCTTCTAGCAGTACCTGGATCAATTTCTTGAAATCCCTCGATGCCTTATCCAGAACAAAAGTATTGGTAATTTTAGTATCTTCTTGAATTTGTTTGAAGGTCACTCCGATTGTCTTGATTGCATTGAGACGCAAATCATCGGAGATTGAATTCGAAAGGATTAGATCGTCTGTATCTGGATCTTTAATATAAACATAACCAATTCCAAATTCCACCAGCCGATTAAGGATGTGCCGCTCCAACCGAGCTCCCACATTAAGCAGAACTTGTCCCTGGTCATTATATATAGCTTTGCCGAGTAACGATCCTTCACCTACTGAAGTGGTGGCTACTAGTCTCATGTCAATACCCACTTTATCTGTTTGTTATTGGTTTTCACGAAACAATTTGGATTAAATTTGAATAAAAAAAGAAATTTTTACATATTACGACATTATTTTCTTACATTTTAACATATCCCATTAGTGAATGGTTGCGGTATTGTGAATATTTTAAGTTGGGAAAAACGCAAGCCACCTGTTTATTAACCATTTCAGGCATACTTTATAGATAGAAAATTAGCCTTTTGATTAAAACCAAATAAAGGTTCATTTTTATTACCTAAAACACAAAAAAACAGCCAGCTACGGCTGCTTTAATTCATTAGCAGTAATGCTTCCTTGCCAATCATCCCCTTCTTTGCGCCAAGGTTCTCTGCCTCGTAAGTTACCGATTCAAGAGGGGCATCCAGCAGTTCGTCAATCGTTTTTACACCTACAGCCCTGCCGGCAATTACCTTCCTGCTTTTCAATTTTTCATTGAGCAGTGCAACATCAAGAGCACCGCACATTATATATCCTTTATCGCCGGTTACGACCAGCAGGTTTGTTTTTGGCAATCTGACAGTGATGCATAAAAATGTTCTGCCTTCTATTTCAATCGGTGACATTTCAATCATAAATACACACTCCCTTCCTTCCATCCATTAACACTCTATGAAGGAAGGCGAAAAAGCGTGATACATTAGTCAATGCCCATCGTAAAATAACAATCTAAGTAAAAGCCCCGCTGGTCAATTATAGACGTTGGAAATTTTCCACTCGAGCAGATTCCTCAAAAATTCCGGCAGCCAATATTTCTTGTCCTGAGCTCGATTAATTTCCGGGAAGAATCGGCCAAATGTAAACATATCGGGTATTGCTAAATTATAGTATTTTTTTCCTTCGATTGGTCTGCCATTGATCAAGATTTGCTGAACATTGCTCCTCTGCTGGAATTCAATTCCATCGTACTCGATGACACCCATGACTGTACCTCTGAATCCAAGCCCCTTAATCTGCATATGAGTCCATTTTTCATCTCTCGTTTGCAGGAGAACTTCTTTGAGCTCCGCCCCTGACAATCGGACTGTACAGGGATTAATTGGATGGGGACAAATTTTCAGCAAATCGAATTGAGTGACTTCCCCGCACTTTAAACCATTAAGCAGCATCCCGGCATTCATGAAGGAACAATCTGCCTTGCACCATTCACGTAAAGCCTCTGTCAGCATTTTCGACAGGGCAGAAGGTTCCTGCGGGTTTGCAGTTAAGTCTTCAGGAAGGGAAGCTACCCTTTGACCCATCAGTTCTTTGCCCGCCTTGTAATAACCATCTGCGATTTTCTGTTCATTTTCTGCTTTTACATAATCATTCATATCATACAGAATCGCTTTTTTGTTCAGAATCTGCTTTGATGATTGGTCGACCTCAACTGTTACATGTCCGGTATAAAAGCCATACTTACCTGCACCCGCAAGCAATGTCTGCTTTACCTTTTTACCTTCATGTAAAATGTGATGCGTGTGTCCGCCAAGAATGAGATCTATTTCAGGGTACATTCCGGCGATAAGTTCATCATCATGAATTCCCAGGTGCGAAAGCAGGATAACGATATCCACTTTTCCTTTAAGATCTTCAACACATAGCTTCACTTCACTGAATGGGTCAGACAGCTTCCAGCCTAACTGCTCATAAAATCGCCCGAAATTTACGGTCACGCCAACAACGCCAATCCGTGTCCCTTTTTTGCTTATGTATATATGATAGGGCTTTGCCCAGCAAGGCCTGCTGCCATCCGGCTTA
>DMSR01000205.1 GCA_003457145.1 Bacillus sp. (in: firmicutes) | reverse complement strand
TGGCAAGCCAAGCTGCATCTCCCGCCTGACGGTGGCAATAGTGCCGCTGGAAAAGGGCGCTTAAACAGACCGTTGCATGGGCAGGCCGACATTGCGGCCAAATTGTAACGCTCACATATCCTCTGATAGGGAATTATGGAATCAATCGGGATGATTTCGAATCAATCAATCCCGCTATCCAAGGACTTGTAGTTAAGGAATGTGCTGAGTTTCCATCGAATTGGCGCTCGGAAATGCCTCTGAATGATTACTTAAAGATGAAGGGGATACCTGGTATTTCAGGCATCGACACACGAAAGCTTACTAAAATCATCCGCGAGCATGGAACATTAAAAGGGTCGATTTGCGGCATTGATGAAAACCCTGATGACATCATAACGTCATTGAAAAATAAAATCCTTCCAAACGATCAAGTGAAACAAGTATCGGCGAAAACGGCATATCCAAGCCCAGGAAGGGGGCATCGCATAGTCTTGGTTGATTTTGGACTGAAGCACGGCATCTTAAAGGAACTGAATGACCGGAACTGTGATGTAATTGTTGTTCCTTACAATACAACTTCAGAAGAAATTCTTAGCTTAAGCCCAGATGGAATCATGCTTTCAAACGGGCCTGGGAATCCAAAGGATGTTCCCGAAGCAATCAAAATGATCAAAGGCTTACTCGGCAGAATCCCGTTATTCGGAATTTGCCTTGGACATCAGCTGTTCGCACTTGCTTGTGGAGCAAATACAGAGAAAATGAAATTCGGACATCGCGGTTCCAATCATCCTGTGAAGGATTTACGGACTGGGAAAGTTGCCCTGACATCACAAAACCACGGCTATACAGTAAAAGAAGATTCAGTTGTTGGTACTGACCTTGAGGTGACACATCTTGCTTTGAATGATGGCACAATCGAGGGACTTGCCCATAAAAATGCTGCGGCATTTACAGTCCAGTACCATCCTGAAGCATCTCCGGGACCAGAAGATGCCAACGGGCTGTTTAATCAATTTTTAGAAATTGTGGAAGCTGAGAAAAGGGAGGCTGTTGCAAATGCCAAAGCGTAAAGATGTAAACAGTATTTTAGTGATCGGATCGGGACCAATCATCATCGGGCAGGCAGCAGAATTCGATTATGCTGGAACACAGGCATGCATCGCACTCAGGGAAGAAGGTTACAAGGTCATCCTTGTTAATTCGAACCCAGCGACAATCATGACAGACACCGAAATTGCCGATGTTGTATACATAGAACCGCTAACCCTTGAGTTTGTATCAAAGATTATCCGTAAGGAACGTCCTGATGCAATCCTGCCCACATTGGGTGGCCAAACTGGATTGAATCTTGCGGTTGAACTTGCGAAGGCCGGGATTCTGGAAGAATGCGGTGTTGAAATCCTCGGAACCAAACTCGAAGCCATCAATCAGGCGGAAGACCGGGAGCTATTCAGGAACTTGATGAATGAGCTAGGTCAGCCCGTGCCTGACAGCGACATTATTCACAGCCTTGAAGAGGCATTCGCTTTTGTCAATAGAATCGGTTATCCGGTTATTGTCCGTCCGGCATTTACGATGGGCGGAACCGGGGGTGGAATCTGCAGCAACGAAAAAGAATTGATCGAGATTGTGACAGGCGGGTTGAAGAACAGCCCTGTAAAACAATGTTTGCTTGAAAAGAGCATTGCCGGATTCAAGGAAATCGAATATGAAGTAATGCGAGATGCCAATGACAACGCTATTGTTGTCTGTAATATGGAAAACTTTGACCCTGTCGGTGTCCATACAGGTGATTCCATTGTTGTTGCTCCAAGCCAGACCTTGAGCGACCGTGAATACCAGCTGCTCCGCAACGCCAGCTTGAAAATCATCAGGGCGCTTAAAATTGAAGGTGGCTGCAATGTTCAGCTGGCACTTGATCCTGACAGCTTCAATTATTACGTCATCGAAGTAAACCCGCGTGTCAGTCGGTCATCCGCTCTTGCTTCGAAAGCGACGGGCTACCCGATTGCGAAGCTTGCCGCAAAAATTGCAGTTGGTCTGACACTGGATGAAATGATGAACCCGGTGACGGAAAAGACATATGCATGCTTTGAACCTGCACTTGATTATGTAGTAACGAAAATCCCGCGCTGGCCATTCGATAAATTTGAGTCCGCGAATCGTACGCTCGGAACGCAAATGAAAGCAACTGGTGAAGTAATGGCAATCGGCAGGACTTTTGAGGAGTCATTACTCAAGGCAATCCGTTCGCTTGAAGCAGATGTCACCCATCTTTCTTTGAAAAATGGCAGTGAAATCGATGGTGAACTGCTTGAAAAGAGAATTCGCAGAGCAGGGGATGAAAGATTATTTTACCTGGCAGAGGCGATTAGAAGAGGTATAGCGATTGAGACTTTGCATGACTGGAGCAAAATCGACTTGTTCTTCCTGCATAAATTAGCGAGATTAATAGACTTTGAAATGGAGCTTGTACAGCAGCCTTTTAATTTGGAAACTGCCCGGACAGCAAAGCAGAAGGGATTTTCCGATCATGTTCTTTCAAAACTTTGGAACACAGACGAAAAAGAAGTTTATAAATGGCGTTTAAACAATGGTCTTGTACCGGTATTCAAGATGGTGGATACATGCGCAGCGGAGTTTGAATCAGCGACGCCGTATTTTTACAGCACATATGAGGAAGAAAATGAGTCAAATGTGACTGATCGTCCAAGTGTCATTGTCCTAGGTTCTGGTCCGATTCGGATAGGCCAGGGAATCGAGTTTGATTATGCAACTGTCCACTCAGTTCGTGCCATCAAGGAGGCTGGATACGAAGCGATCATCGTGAATAACAATCCTGAAACTGTTTCAACCGACTTCAGCATTTCCGATAAATTATACTTTGAACCGCTGACAATCGAGGATGTAATGAATATCATCAATCTTGAAAAACCAATCGGTGCAGTTGTCCAATTTGGCGGGCAGACAGCTATCAATCTAGCTTCAAAATTGGTAGACAGGGGCGTGAAGATACTTGGCACAAGCCTGGAAGATTTAGACCGAGCAGAGGATCGGGATAAATTTGAACATGCACTTGCCGACTTAGGTATACCTCTTCCGAAAGGGAATACCGCGAAATCAGTGGAAGAAGCGGCGGTGATTGCTTCAGAAATCGGCTATCCGGTTCTTGTCCGTCCATCTTACGTACTCGGCGGAAGGGCTATGGAAATCGTTTATCAGGAAGCAGAACTTCTTCATTACATGAAGAACGCGGTAAAAATCAATCCTGAATACCCAGTCTTGATCGATCGTTACCTGACTGGAAAAGAAGTAGAGGTCGATGCGATCTCCGATGGTGAGACAGTGCTGATTCCTGGAATCATGGAGCATATCGAGAGAGCAGGAGTCCATTCAGGAGATTCAATTGGCGTATATCCGCCGCAAAGCTTAAGTGACGGTGTGAAAGAAAAGCTGATTTCGTACACTATGGATTTGGCAAGGGGATTGAACATCGTCGGCCTTCTGAATATCCAATATGTCATCGTTAAAGAAGAGGTCTATGTACTTGAGGTTAACCCGCGTTCAAGCAGGACCGTTCCATTCCTGAGCAAAATCACGAACGTCCCAATGGCAAGAATCGCAACGAAGGTCATTCTTGGCCAGTCGCTCATCGAGCAGGGATATCGTTCAGGGCTTGTACCTGAACAAGACGGAGTATTCGTGAAGGTGCCAGTCTTCTCGTTTGAAAAATTGCGACGTGTCGATATTACATTGGGACCTGAAATGAAATCGACCGGTGAAGTGATGGGTAAGGATATTACGCTTGAGAAGGCTCTGTATAAAGGCATGATTGCTGCAGGTATGAAAATCCAGGAGTTTGGGACTGTTCTGCTCACAGTTGCAGATAAGGATAAAGAAGAAGCATTGACGCTTGCCAGAAGATTTTCGAATATCGGCTATCAATTAATGGCCACTGAGGGGACAGCGAAACACCTTCAAACAGCCGGGATCAGAGTAAAGACCGTTGGCAAAATCGGCTCAGGGGGCCCGGATTTAATTGATGTCATCCGCAGCGGCGAAGCCCAAGTAGTTATCAACACACTGACAAAAGGCAAACAGCCTGAGCGGGATGGTTTCAGGATTCGCCGTGAATCAGTCGAAAATGGCGTACCTTGCCTGACATCACTTGATACAGCAGAAGCGATTCTTAGGGTGATCGAGTCAATGACCTTTTCAGCAGAAGCACTTGTGCCAATGGAAGCAGCCAGAGTGGGTGCTCTTTCATGATCAAGCAGGAAAAATGCATGGTCGTCGCACACCGGCAATTAGTACAATCTATTTTTGAGCTTACATTAAGGGGTGAAATGGCAGCAGAGATGGCTGCACCGGGACAATTTGTCCATGTGAAGGTGGCGGACGGTTTTGACCCGCTCCTTCGCAGGCCAATTAGCATCGCCTCAATCGATAAGGATGAAATGACGTTTACGATTATTTACCGCAGGCAGGGAAGGGGGACTTCACTGTTGGCAGAAAAAACAGCCGGGCAGGAAGTTGATGTCCTCGGCCCATTAGGAAATGGCTTTCCTGTAACAGAAGCAAGGCCAGGAGAAACTGCCGTTTTAGTCGGAGGTGGGGTTGGAGTTCCACCAATGTTTGAACTTGCCAAACAGCTTGCTCAAAAGGGTGTCTCGGTCATCAGTGTCCTCGGCTTCCAGACATTCAATGCAGTTTTTTATGAAAAAGAGTTAGCAAGATTCGGAGAAGTTTATGTTGCGACAGCCGATGGCTCCCATGGCATGAAAGGGTTTGTTACCGATATTCTTGTTCGGTCCGATTTTGGTGCCGACATTGTGTATGCGTGCGGCCCGACACCGATGCTCAGGGCAATTGAGTCAGGAAGGTTTGCTCCTAAAACCTATCTTTCTCTTGAAGAAAGGATGGGCTGTGGAATTGGCGCATGTTTTGCATGTGTTTGCCACACAAAAGAAGACCCTCATGGTTTTTCATATAAGAAGGTTTGCAGTGATGGCCCGGTATTCGAGGCAGGGGAGGTATTAATATGAGTTTGGATTCACTTTCAGTACAGTTACCAGGTTTGAAATTGAAAAACCCAGTTATGCCCGCATCTGGCTGCTTTGGTTTTGGGAAAGAATTCAGCCAGCTTTTCGATCTTGGGATGCTGGGTGCAATCATGGTAAAAGCGACGACTCCCGAGCCGAGGTTCGGAAATCCAACCCCAAGGGTAGCTGAAACGCCAGGAGGGATGCTGAATGCAATTGGCCTGCAGAACCCTGGATTGGAGAAAGTTTTTACAGAAGAGCTTCCGTGGCTTGAACGATATGATGTCCCGATAATCGCAAATGTAGCTGGGTCTACAGAGGATGATTATATCGCTGTTGCAAAACGACTATCAAAGGCACCGAATGTACAGGCACTTGAACTGAATATATCCTGTCCGAATGTGAAAACGGGTGGAATCGCTTTTGGAACGGATCCAGATATGGCAAAGGCACTTACCAAAAAAGTAAAAGATGTATCGGATGTCCCCGTTTATGTGAAGTTATCGCCGAATGTAGCTGACATTGTAAAAATTGCGAAGGCGGTCGAGGACGGCGGTGCCGATGGGATCACGATGATCAATACACTTCTGGGCATGAGAATTGACCTGGTGACTGGGAACCCTATACTTGCGAATAAGACGGGTGGATTGTCAGGCCCGGGTGTAAAGCCAGTGGCAATCAGGATGATTTATGAAGTGAGCCAGCATGTTTCCATTCCGATTATCGGCATGGGTGGAATTCAAAATGCAGAGGATGTCGTGGAATTTTTCATGGCAGGTGCCAGTGCGGCAGCTGTGGGCACTCAGAATTTCGTCGATCCGTTCGCCTGTCCGAAAATTATCGAGGAATTGCCTGAACTGCTGCATAAGCTTGGAGCAGTTCATATTTCCGAGCTGACGGGAAGGAGCTGGAAAAAGAATGAAAGACTCGCTTATTATCGCCCTTGATTTTCCAAATAAGAGGGAGGTTTTGGAGTTCCTGAAGCCATTTGAAAACGAGCAGCTGTTCGTGAAGGTCGGAATGGAACTGTTCTATTCTGAAGGTGCGGGCATCATCGAGGAATTAAAGGCTCAAAACCATAAGATATTTTTGGACCTGAAGCTTCACGATATCCCCAATACTGTTAAAAGTTCGATGAAGGTGCTTGCCGGTTTAGGTTGCGATCTTGTAAATGTCCATGCAGCAGGAGGTTCTGTAATGATGGCAGCTGCTGTTGAAGGTTTGGAGGCAGGGACACCAGCAGGCAGCAAAAGGCCATACTGTATTGCTGTAACGCAGTTAACGAGTACAACGGAGACGCAGGTAAACGAAGAACAGCTAATTGGTGTGTCATTAGTGGATTCTGTCATGAATTATGCTTCACTTGCCCGTGAGTCAGGCATGGATGGTGTCGTCTGTTCTCCGCACGAGGCAAAGCTGATCAATTCCCGTTTGGGAGCCGCTTTTCTTACAGTGACACCGGGAATCCGTCCTGCATTTAGGGAATTACATGACCAGAAACGGGCTGCGACACCGGAATTTGCCAGAGACCAAGGGGTCTCAGCAATTGTAATCGGCAGGCCAATAACAAGGTCGGGAAATCCTTTTGAAAGCTATCATGAGATTTTAAAAGAATGGAAGGGTGATAATAGATGAAGAGAGAAATTGCAGAAATGCTGCTCGAAATAGAAGCGGTAAGTTTGCAGCCTGAAAATCCATTCATATGGTCTTCTGGCATGCAGTCGCCGATTTATTGTGACAACCGCCTGACGCTTTCTTATCCCAAAGTTCGCAGGAAAATTGCTGCGGGTTTGAAAAATCTGATTCTTGAACATTTCCCAGAAACAGATGTGATAGCGGGCACGGCGACAGCAGGCATTCCACATGCAGCTTGGGTCAGTGAATTGCTGGATCTTCCGATGAGCTATGTACGTTCCAAAGCGAAAGGCCATGGGAAAGGGAATCAAATTGAAGGAAAAGTAACTGCAGGCCAAAAGGTGGTCGTGGTCGAAGATCTAATCTCCACAGGCGGAAGCGTGATTGAAGCGGTCCAGGCACTACGCGAAGCTGGCTGCCAAGTCCTTGGCGTTGTCTCGATTTTTACATATGAGCTAGAAAAAGGAATTGCTCAATTAACAGAAGCTGATATCGTATCATACTCTTTGACCGACTTTTCAACACTCTCACATTTAGCTGAGGAAAAAGGGTTAATTTCCAAAACAGATGTAGAAAGTCTTGGTGAATGGAGAAGGAACCCTGCCGAATGGGGGGCGGCTATTAAAAAATGAAAAAAGCAGTATATGGTGCATGAAAGTTTACCATGAGGAGTCAGAAAAAAGAACCCCCGCCTGATTTAAGTTTCAGGCGGGGATTTTTGCGGTTAATTCTTTAGTTTCAAGATCGTTTCAGCATCAGGGGTTACATAAACGGTTTGCTGCTGTTCGTAAATCACGAATCCTGGTTTTGCTCCAGCGGGCTTTTTCACATGGCGGACTTTAGTAAAATCGACTGGCACAGAACTTGAGTCACGTGCCTTGCTAAAATAAGCGGCAATCTGAGCAGCCTCCAGGATGGTTGCTTCCGAAGGCTCCTTGCTGCGGATGACGCCATGAGACCCAGGAATATCCTTCGTATGAATCCAGATATCATCGCGCGCA
>DMSR01000353.1 GCA_003457145.1 Bacillus sp. (in: firmicutes) | reverse complement strand
ACACTAACACTCTTGTGCGTGTGTTTGCTTTAAGAAATATCTCGCTTGAACCATCGCCTTCTTCATTGAAGGTTAAAGTTGCTGCTGAGGATTTCTTCAGTTTCGTTCTGCTGCTCCCTGCTTCGAGATTCCCGGCGAGAACATAAACAAATGCATTATGATTTGCAGGAAGCTCGTAAGAAAAAGCCGCACCTTCTGATAAGAGGATTTCAGAAAGTGTAAAAGGAACTAATGGTTCGAGCGGTCCTTTAACTCCAGACGTCTCACCCGAATAAACCTTTACAGAGCCACCTAGAAACGTAACTACTGGCGCGGCGTCAGAGAATGCATTTTGATAAGAAGTGGCAGTACCTTTTAATTCTTTAGGCAGGTTCAGCCAAAGTTGCAATGTATGGGCTATGTCTTCATCGACAGCTTCCTCCGCATGCCTCGCTCCGGACCCCGCATTCATATATTGGACATCTCCTGCCTCGAGGACACTGTGTCCGCCATGATTGTCGATATGCTCAAGCCTTCCGTCTATCACATAAGTAATCGTTTGAAATCCGCGATGAGGATGGTCGGAAAACGTTCCCCGTTTGAACCAGTCTTCAGCCATTAAAATAAAGGGATCAAATTCCTTCCAGCGCTGCGGGTTCAATACAAGTCCTACCTGGACATGAGGCAGGGACCTCTCTTCATATTGTACAGACCAATGATCTTTTATATCTCTTTGGAACATTTTTTCATCCTCCTGAACAGTCGAATGTCTGTCGGTAAATAAATGCCTTAAGGCTTACACTTTATTTACCGGTTAATTTATAATGATACATTACCATTTTACTTTTATTAAGTTTAAGTATTTGGTTTCACGATTTTTTATCAGAATACTTTTCCTGAATTTATTAATAAGGAGGTTTACATATTTAATGTTGCGTTTTTTACGCTGACCGATCAAGTAACCCTTTAGCAACAACATTCCTTTCCTTCTATTCCCTCCCAGTTTTCCATTTTCTAATGGTGAAAAGTCTTTACTGACTTCTATCCAACATATTATTTCAAGAACCTTCATACCTTATTGTAGGACTTTTTCCAGGGAGGTTCATTATGTTCATTCATGTTGTTCAAAGAGGAGAGGCTTTATGGCAAATCGCAAATCGCTATCAAGTGACGTTCGCTCAAATTGCAGATATTAACGGGCTTGCAAATCCGAACCAATTGGCGGTAGGACAGGCATTGATCATCCCATCGCATGACTTTTACCATACAGTTCGATCCGGTGAAGCTCTATGGTACATCGCCCAAAGATATAGCACGACCGCTGAGGCGATAGTACGGGCAAACGGAATCACCAATCCGTCGCTAATTTATCCAGGGACTGTGCTGCGCATACCCGGACAAAGGCATACTATCCAATCTGGTGAGACACTCTGGCAAATTGCCCAGCGGTACAGTGTAACAGTTAACTCGATCATCAAGGCCAATCAAATCCAGAATCCAAACCTTTTATATCCAGGAACGATTTTGGTCATCCCAAGGCCCAAACCAACAATTGAGTCAAATGCGTTCACTTACCATTCTGATGAAAAAGCGGTTGAGCTTGTTGGCGAAGTGGCGGAGCAGCTGACCTACATTGCACCTTTTGCGTATGTTATCCAGCCAGATGGATCGCTTCGTCTATATATGAAGGATGACACCGAAGCAATCCAGACCGGACTCGCCAAAGGAGCATTGCCGATGATGTCGATTACCAATTTCACCACGACAGAAACCGGAGAAAATATCGCACATGAAGTACTAGTTAGCGAAGAAAATCGCGGAAGACTGCTTACAAACATTCTTACCGTGATGAGCGAAAAAGGCTACCGGGGCTTGAATATCGACTTTGAAAATGTTCTGCCTGCTGACCGGGAGCTGTACAATCAGTTCCTTCAGGAATCGGCAGATGCCCTTCATAAAGAGGGCTACTTCGTTTCCACCTCACTGGCTCCAAAAATCAGTGCGGAACAAAAGGGCTTACTTTATCAAGCCCATGATTACCCGGCTCACGGGAGGATTGCCGACTTCGTCGTGCTCATGACGTATGAATGGGGCTACCGCTTTGGCCCACCGCGCGCTGTCTCACCCTTGAACGAAATTCGCAGGGTCCTCGACTACGCAGTAACAGGTATACCGGAAATAAAATCCTGATGGGCTTCCAGCTGTACGCTAGGGATTGGGTCATCCCCCATGTCCATGGCCAGGAAGCGGAGACATACAGTACGCAAGAAGCTGTCGAAAGGGCCATTAAATATGGAGCGGCCATTCAGTATGAACCTGTTGCCGCCTCTCCTTTTTTCAGATATACAGACGAACAAGGACGCCGTCACGAAGTCTGGTTTGAAGATGCCAGAAGCGCCCAGGCAAAATTCGATTTGATCAAGCAATACAATCTCCGCGGAGTCAGTTACTGGGTACTTGGCTACCCATTCCCCCAGAACTGGGTATTGCTCGAGGATAACTTCAATATCAAGAAATTAATGTAACAAAAACAGAAATGCACAAACAGAACGGTGCCTGTCCCCCAGCAAGGTGAAGCTTTAAAGAGCTGGGGGATAGGCACCTTCTATTGTCAAGAAAAGAAGTTATTTTAACTAAAATTGCCTGGCTCCCGTTGAAAGCGTTACTTCACCGGGACCAGGCTCTGCTTTATTGGATAGTTCCGCCTGCCAGAACGTAACGGGCATTGAATTCCTGGACGAATTGATTAGTGATGGCTGCGTCGTGTATGATCAGCATGTTTTCGTCGTTGACGTTGTTGCCGTTATTGCTCCAGTTTGTAGAGCCGATGATTACAGTCGGATCACTATTCGTATCGGCGTCAATAAGCATCGTCTTGCTATGCAGCTTCCTCACCTCTGCATCGGCATAGACTGGCGCTGGATTGTTCCAGCGTGTGTTAGGGTTATTGACACTCGTCTGTGTTGCAGTTCTTCCTGTCATATCAACGCTTGCAGACCACCATTGGTTCCAGAAGCTAGAATCATACAGGCCTTTCACATCAAAACCAGTCAGGCTGCCTTCAAGGTCATTGTAGGATCCTTCCCACTTGCTTTTCAGTTCATCCGTTATTGCCTGGTCACTCCATGCNNCACATGTGTCGTATTATCTGTCTTACGGCTGCTGAAATTGGATACAGCAGGATCTGGAGTGAGCACAGAAGTTCCCCACATTTCATTGAACTCCGTTTCATAGATTCCTGCAAGCTGAGGCCAGTTTATTTCCACGATGTGATTCTGATTTCCATCCAATATTCCTTGTTGCATATTTTCTTCCGTTCCATAAAGTCCAGTTACAGTAAAGTTCCATGTTCCTGTAAATACCCAACGGTCATCAATAATCGCAAATTTATTGTGCATCTGGTTTCCTGGGCCATAATAACTTCCAGCCGCTTTTAATTCGGCATCTGCGAACAGTCGGCCAGTTTCAGCTGTATTTCCAACCGTCACTGTTACTTGCTTGATATCATCCGCAGCTGCCGGGAGACCATAATTTGTCCTTTTTGCGCTATCTTCTACGGCAAATATCGGAGAATCAGAATAAATCATGATGTCATCAGGGGTCCCGATAATTAAATCCTGCCCACGAACCAGCCTCTCCAAATGAAGACGCATGGTTTCAAAGCGCTCAGCATAATGTGGGTCTGCTGCATCCTTTGAATCCGCAATTACACGAACATCGACTCCTGCAGCTGCTCTTTGAATCAATGTGTCCGCCACTCGTGGCAGGTTAAGTTCATATGTAGCAAAATCGATGCTTTTAGTTGCTGAATTAAGACGCTTGATTAAAATATCCTCAAAGTTCACATTGTAGTTGGCTTCGTTCCCAGCAGAAGCATATTGAGGGAAAGCACACTTATTAAAGTATACATTGATCGCTCCTTCAGACTCGGAAACATTATTTATACGCTGTGTCCGATCATCACATACATTGGATGCCGGTGGAGGTGCGGTTGAATCACCATCCTGATCATCGACTGTTCCGCTTCCATCAGTACCGGTGGAATTAAAGACTTTTGGGGTACCAAGGCCATCTGCATAGGCAGTGTTCGCTGTTGCCCAATTAGTAGAGGAATGCCCAGACACACCAGGGTCAATTCGTTCCATCGTTGCTTTTGCTGTATTATCCCCTGCATACCAGCTGTCGACTTCATCGATAATTGCGCCTGCTGGATCGATCAATTTAAGATGTTCACCTGTATTTCCAAGTGAACCGCTGTAAATAAGATCTGCAGGGATATTTGTTACAGATTGATCATCCGTTTTTTCCAATAAAAAGTACCCATATGCCGGGATTGTGCCGCTAAGCGAAATAGCAGGTGCTCCGTCGGCTGCATTTAACTTCCAGCCATCAAGCACCACAGCTGAGCCAGAGTTATTGAAAAGCTCAATCCATTCATCACTGTAACTTTTCGATGTACCCATCCAGGCGATTTCATTGATGATCACATTCTCGGTTCCAGCAGCATCCGCATTTGGAACATTGTTCATCATTGACGGAAAAAGAGTTGAAAACAATAAGATAATTGCCGGAAAAACAGAAATTAATTTCTTCAACCANNTTTAAATCCAAGGTAATCATAATGTAAAAATGTTGTCGAAATATGGTAAAAATGTAAATATTGCAAAAAATGATTCTATTTCAGTAGATTGAGTACGTCCATAATAAAAATCCGCAAAACTAAATACCTAACGAACTTCCAAGTAAGTACCAATAGCACGCTATTTATTACTAATCTTTGAAATTCCATAAAAAAACGATTCCTCGTTTTAAAGGAATCGTTTACTGAATAATGTTTTTTGGCCAGCCTACATTACATTTTCTGTATCTCATGCCATTTCGGCACTCTCCCAGCTAAGCCAAGCTTCTTTCCTGTTTTAATTGTAAGGCAGGAATCTCTTAATTTCTTGGCCCCCACAGCATCACCGAAACACCCACTAAACAAATTGCTGCTCCGAGCCAATCGTATAGGTCAGGGGTTTTTTTATCGATGCCCCAACCCCAGAGAACAGCCAGGATTACAAATACTCCTCCATATGCTGCATACACCCTTCCGAAGGTTGGAAAATTTTGCAGCGTTGGGATGACCCCATAAAGAACCATTATCCCGCTGCCCAAAATTCCATACCAATACGGCTTGCCCTCCCGGAGCCACAGCCAGACAAGATAGCCTCCGCCAATTTCCGCCAACCCAGCAATGATAAAAAGCGCTATTGCGTAAATCACTTATTCTGCCTCCCTGATCAATCCTTAGCTAAGCGCCACCACGCGGAAGAAGGATTTCTTTCAGAACCAGCCGTAACCGGCTCTCCAATCCTTGGGGTAGCTATTTCAACTCCGGATTCATTCGCAGCTTTCACTGCCCTTTCAACTGGATCATGCCAAGAATGCAAAGATAGGGTAAATGCTCCCCAATGTACGGGTATCATCACTTTTCCCTTTACATCGATATGGGCCTGTACTGTTTCTTCCGGCATCATATGCAGTTCAGCCCAGCGCTCATCATATTGCCCGCACTCCATCAAGGTCATATCAAAAGGACCGTACTTTTCACCGATTTCTTTAAAGTGAGGGCCATAGCCTCCATCACCGCTAAAGTAAATTTTCGAATGCTGGCCAGATATAACCCACGAACACCAAAGGGTCGAATCACGATCTGTCAGGCTGCGCCCTGAAAAATGGCGTGCAGGTGCACAAACAAACTGCAATCCACCGCAGGAAAAATCACTCCACCAGTCATGCTCGCTGATCTTCTCTGAAGAAACCCCCCAGCGTTCCAAGTGACTCCCGACTCCAAGCGGTACAAAATACTGCTTAACCTTCTCCTTCAGCTTCATAATCGAGCCATAATCAAGATGGTCATAATGATCATGCGATAGTAATACCGCATCAATTATTGGCATTTCTTCAATCTCGAAAGGCAATGTCCCGCTGTAACGCTTGCCGCCGAACATGGGAAAGGGTGATGGAGCCCTGCCGAACATCGGGTCAACCAAAATGGACTTGCCTTCGATTTCCAACAAAAACGCAGAATGGCCAAACCAGGTGATTCTAGCATTTCCCCCTTTGACATGGGAACCTGGGAAAAATGAAGCCATTGGAAGCTGCGTCCTTGGCTTCCTTTCCCGATTGCCTTTAATGAAAT
>DMSR01000282.1 GCA_003457145.1 Bacillus sp. (in: firmicutes) | reverse complement strand
CTGCTGACAGATCTTGCGAGGGACAGGATTGTCATTCTATCAACGCATATCGTTTCCGATGTCGAGTCGATCGCGAATGAAATCATCATGATCAAAGACCAGCAGGTTCTCCATCAGGACAGCGTGTCGAATATTTGCAAAAAACTGGACGGGCTCGTCTATGAAACGGAAGTAGAGTACGAGGATGCGGGTGCTTTCCGGAAAAAGTATTTCTCGTTATCGGAAAAACAGGAGAGCGGGAGGATGTATATCCGCTTTTTGACGGAAGATCCCCCGGAGCCTGAATGGATGTCGGCCCGGCCGAACCTTGAGGATGTCTTCCTCCATACCTATCAAGATGAAGCTTTGCCGCAGGTTTAGCAGATGATCACGAGAATGGAGTTAAAAAAGATTTTCAGCTCGCCGATTGTGATGGCCTTGCTGCTGCTTTTTACCGCTTTTAATTTATATCTGATTTATGTGAATGCGCCTAAGAGCGAAGATGTTGAGAAAATAAATGAGGTCATCGATGAGTTTGGTTCACTGATGGACAAGAATGGACGCTATCTTTTAAAAGATTCATATGAGATTGGACTAGAGAGCTGGAATGCCAGGAATGGAAAAGAGTTTAAATCGGCCTCTGAATTTTTCCGTGCTGAAAATTATTATCCAGCGATTGATTCAGGTGAGATATTGGATGAAGAGCTAGAGAAAATGGTTGACTTGAATGTAAAAGAATCCATCCTTTTAACAGCAGAGGGACTAGTGATGCAGTATCAGAAATGGGATCTGTTAAAAAATGCAGAAGTCCAGATCGAATTATTCGGAATTGAGGGTGATGCAGCAGAAACGGTGCGGGAGCAGTATAAGTCTCTAATCCCTAGACTTAAGGAAATCAAAGGAAATCAGGAACATTTACATATTTTCCTCCCAGGAAAAATCTTCAGGACACACTCGCTATTATTCAATACATTATTCGGTGTTATTCTATTCCAGATCATGCTTCTTGTTGTAGTGTTCACAGCGTTTTTGACGAATTATGAATTTGATCAGGGGTCACATCTTGTTGCCTTTTCAACCAAGCGGGGAAGAGGGTTAATGTGGGATAAGCTATTGGCCGCCTTGAGTGCAACGGGAATGGTGACGGCATTCATTCTGCTCGCCGCCTTTGGCACCTATTTTGTTGCGGTTGATTATTCGCGGCTTTGGCATTTGCCAATCAGCACTGGATTCATGATTGAGCCGGATGGCAATCCCTTCATCAGCTGGTGGGATTTGAGCTTTATTCAGTATTTCTGGCTGGGTATCTTGATAATTTTTGTACTGCAAGTTCTTTTTACTTTGATTACGTTTGTTCTTTCACTTTGGATGAAAAACAGCTATGTCGTGTTCATTGTCTTCGCAATCCTGTTTGGATTGGGCTTGCTTGTGCCCGGCGAAATGCCGAAAGACTCGGTGCTTTCTCTTTACACGACTTTTAATCCCTCGTCTCTGGTACTTGGGTCGAAGAAATGGTGGATGGAGAGCGGCGCATTCACGACTTTCAAATATTATGAAATCATCACGGTCTGTGTATGGGTGACAGGATTTATTTTAGCGGGATGGTTTAGCATGAAGAAATTTCACACTAGGAATTTGTAGTTAGGAGCAAATACATGAGAATTATCTGGAATGAACTGAAGAAGATCTTGACGTTGAAAATAATACTGTTGCTGGTGCTTGTCAGTATGATTTTCTATCAGCTTTTTATTATGTTTGACTTTGAGTTTTTTCCGAATGGAAGGCCTGCGGGAGATGAATTCAAAGTCGGCGAAGAAATGATGGCGAAGTATGGTCAGTTTATGGATGAAAAAGAATTCGAGGATTTTAAAAAGGTGTATGAGCAAAGGGTGGAAGACGCAACGGCCTATTTGCAATCACAGCCGGAAATGGCAGCGGCGGGTATGGGCAGCTATCAGGAATTTAAAAGTGCAGACCTGGAACGGGATCAGAAGAAGTCTGAGCTTCACTCCAAAGTGATGTTTGAGGATGGAGTGGACGTAATATGGGAGCTGCAGTCGAGGGAGTATTTGATAGATTTGTATAAGCATCCTGAGAGGTTTGGTTCTTATGGCCTGATGTTGACGGAAGAGCAGTCAGACCGTGTGGAAGCTTTGCTGGCGAGCGGAAATGCTTATGCGACTTTCCTTCATGACGTTTTTGAGAACTATAAGAACCTTTCAGGTAACCTGTCCATCCTCATTCTGATCAGTGTCATGATCGTAGTGACGCCGTTGTATATGGCTGACCGCAGGAATAAAATGACCCAGCTGCAGTATTCAACGAAAGTGGGGCGTTCCCTTTTTCACAAAAAACTTGTGGCTGCTTTTATAGCTGTTGTTTCGGTCATTACCGTGCAAATAGCGGTGTTTTTCTATCTGTACAGGGGAAATGATACGGAACAATTCATGGACAAGAAAGTCAGCTCAATCTTCAGCTTTTTTGTCTCATGGTGGGACCTGACATTCCTGCAATATATCCTGCTGACAGTGTTGAGCATGTACATAATGGGAATTGGGGTCTTACTGCTGGTGGCCTTCATATCAAGCACCGCCCCTAACTACATGACCAACATCGGACTGCAAGTTCCATTGGCCGCCATCTTCATCGCCTTAGGAATCGAGTATTTGGTTAAGGATATGACAAGCATTCAACTGCCAAAAGCATTCCTGCCCGTTTCATTAGGCATAATGCTCGCAGTGAGCGGTGGAATCTTTCTTTTAAAATGGAGAAAAGAGAGAGTAGCTGATATCAATGAGTGAATTAAGTAGAAGCATGGGGACGTATCTTTGCTTCTGTTTTGCAAATAGGTCAATACTCTGTCTCTGAATGGAAATTTAGAAGCAGGTGACTGCTGAATTTGTTTCCTCTCACTTTAACATTGGGGCGGTTTCAGATGTCCCGTGAAAGGTGAAGTAAGTTATTTCATGGGACAGGATGACCGCCCCCGTTTTTTTAGGTGGTTGCCGGGAGAAGCTATAGATAAAAAACTCCTGAGGCAGGTGATGGGTGGAGTGAAGGTATTGTCGATGATTCAGCCCTGGGCGAGTCTGTTTGTCTTGCGTGAGGCTCAATATGAAACGAGGTCATGGAGTACGAAGTATCGCGGCCCTCTTGCGATTCATACCAGCAAAAAAGTCGATAAAGCGGTCTGCAGTCATGTTGCGATCAAATCGCTGCTTTTAAAGCATGGGTACAAGACCGATGATCTGCCCACAGGCGTGATTATTGCTGTCTGCCAGCTTGAAAATTGTTTGAGGGTGATGGAAAACCACGAGACATGGGCCGTGTTGGAGGATGGAAGAATCGTATCTGGCAATGACTTTTTCCTCGGTGATTATAAAGCCGGAGGGTATGTCTGGGAAGTCAGGAATATGAAGATGCTGAACAGCTTCATTCCGGCTAAAGGAAGGCTTGGGTTATGGGAGTATGATATATAGAGTGCCTGTTCATCGGGGGACAGGCACTTTTTCGTTTTACTATCTTCACCGGAGCATGGGAACGTACTCTAAGCCACTTGTACTTTAATTGCATTTTCTAACTCATGAAACTTCTGCTTTAAATGCTTCCCGTGTTGGATTAAACTAAGTTCATTACCCAAGTTGAAAGAAATGAAGTGATAAAATGAAACTTAAAATACAAGTTCCCTTTTTCATAGTCGGACTTATACTTTTTAGTTACGGTATAGCTGTGGCAATCAAGGTTAAGTACTTAGGGGTCCACCCGTGGGATGTATTGAATATTGCACTTTATGATAAGTTTGGTTTAACAATCGGAACGTGGAACGTGATTTTCGGTATCATGTTAGTTCTTGTATCGCTTTTGATCGATCGTACTTTTGTTAATATTGGTACCTTTATCAATGCACTGATGGTTGGCCCAATGGTTGACTTTTTTCTCTGGCTGGATATTTTGCCCCAGGCCTCCACGCTCGTGTTTGATGTTTTGGTGTTGCTGCTTGGTATTCTGATCATGGGCATTGGTGGAGGAATGTATAATGCTGCTCGAATCGGATCAGGGCCAAGAGACGGATTTATGCTTGCGATTTCAGTCAAGCTAGGGTATTCAATCAGCAGAGTGCGAATTATTGTTGAGAGTGTTGTTCTGGTAGTTGCGCTATTACTTGGCGGGCCGGTCTTTATTTTCACCTTTATTTATACATTCATCCAGAGTCCTATTTTCCAGGCCGCCTACAAGGTGTGTACAAGATGGATTGAAAAGTTATCTAGCTCAGTAAACAAAAAGATGATTTCTATGTAATAACAGACCGTACCTATTGCTTCTGCTTTTTCAAAAACCTTCCCATCATGTCAAAGAACCTTTTAAAACAGAAGATTTAGCAGAAAAAAAGGCCATTCTCGCATTTTATGGATTGTAACTAAGTGTTTTTTAAACAACAGAACACTTAGGAGAAGGGGGTCAGACATAATCATTAGGATATTGGTGTCTAACCACTAGTGCCCCCATTATCTGAAAAAGCCTGGGGTGATTTATCACCTCAATAAGAATANNCAAAACATAAGGATACCCAAAACAATGTTGAGAACGAAGAGGTATTAGAGATCAGCCAAACAGGTTATGGACTGGAATCAGTTACAAAAGGGACTGATTATGTGGAGGAAGATCAAAAGAATTCGCCAAACTGTGGAGGGTTATAACTGACTAGGGGTGTGGTGCTTTTAGCTTGATGAAACGCCTTTAAATCATATAGGTTTGAATCAGAAGCAGGTGACCTGAAAATGGTTCCCTGTTTTTTTCTTATTTAGCAGGGCATTTGCCAGAGCTTTTCAAAATCTGCACGGAGTAACTCCCTAAGCTGCTAGGATTGAAAATGCCAGGTTGAAGTCCTATCCGTGTCTTACCTTTCATAAATCAATCAAGGGAGATGAAGAGTGGAAATACACAATAACAAAAACGGAGCGCAGAAAGGTTTGCGGGAAAAGCTTAACGATTGAGAATGATGGAAACCCTTAACGGAGTTACGACTATTTTAAGATATTTGAGGTTTTTGAGAGATTCTCCGACAACTTTATAAAATTCTTCATCTCTGACTTGAAAATGGCATTTAAGGTTTGAAATGTTTTTCTTTTTATAAGAGAACCGTGCATCATCTCATAAATCGGCCAAACATATATCATTGTTTTGTTTGTGAGGAAACCTTTTGAATGATGAGAATACTCTATAGTGGCTGTGCCAGGAATAATGAAAATTGACGAATTCATGAACTGCATTGTAGGAATTCTGGCCATCGGGTAGTATTAAGATGTTCATTTTTCACTTCAAATTTAGAAAGGTGGGTTGTGAAGATTTCTGTAAGTGAAAGCGCCTGGACTAACCCTGGATGTGGATTAGTTGACGAGGAAGAGGTTTATCGAACTTTCGGCGGATACCTCTCGGTTGGTTCGCACAACCGAAATTCCTTCTTTAAAACAGGGGGGCAACCCTTTGGACAAAGAGAAGGATATGCGAAAAAATTCAGGGGCAGAAAAGCCCTTAAAAGCGTTTCTGTTCCTTCAATGGAGGATACTAACATGTGCGGAATTGTTGGATATATCGGAAATAAAGATACGAAGGAAATTTTATTGAAGGGTCTTGAAAAGCTTGAATATCGTGGATATGACTCTGCAGGAATTGCTGTCATGAATGACGATGGTGTTCATGTTTTTAAGGAAAAAGGCCGGATTGTGGATTTAAGAACGATCGTAGATAAGGATATAGAAGCTTTTATGGGGATTGGCCATACACGCTGGGCGACACATGGAGTGCCGAGTAAAGTGAATTCACATCCTCATCAAAGTGCGGAAGGACGTTTTACACTTGTTCACAACGGAGTCATTGAGAATTACGACTTATTGAAGCGTGAGTATTTGAGTGAGGTACCTTTTTCCAGTGAAACGGATACCGAAGTGATTGTCCAGTTGATGGAACGATTTGTTTCGGAAGGACTGGGGGTTTTAACAGCGTTTCAAAAAACGCTTGATCTGCTTCAAGGTTCCTATGCGCTTGCATTGATAGATAACGAGGATGATGAAACGATATATGTCGCAAAGAATAAAAGTCCGTTGCTCATAGGGTTAGGCGATGACTTCAATGTTGTAGCCAGCGATGCGATGGCGATGATTCAGGTTACCGACAGATATGTGGAAATCATGGATAAAGAAGTGGTTATCGTAAAGGCTGATCAGGTGCTGATCCAGGACCGAAATGGAGAAAAAATTGAACGTGAACCTTATCTGGCGGAAATCGATGCGACTGATATCGAAAAAGGCACCTATCCTCATTACATGTTAAAAGAAATTGATGAACAGCCGCTGGTGATGAGGAAGATTATCCAGACCTATCAAAATGAAGAGGGTCGCTTAACGATTGAACCGAACATTGTTAATGCAGTGAACGCTTCTGATCGTATTTATATTATTGCTGCAGGGACATCGTATCATGCCGGACTGGTAGGAAAGCAATTCATTGAGACAATCGCTAAAAAGCCGGTTGAGGTCCATATAGCCAGCGAATTTGTCTATAATATGCCTTTGCTTTCTGCAAAGCCGCTGTTTATCTTTATTTCACAAAGTGGAGAAACAGCAGACAGCCGCGCTGTGCTTGTTAAGGTGAAAGAATTGGGACACCTAGCTTTGACCATAACTAATGTTGCAGGGTCCACATTATCACGCGAAGCGGATTTTACCTTGCTCCTGCATGCAGGACCTGAAATTGCTGTAGCTTCTTCGAAAGCTTATACAGCACAGCTTGCAGTTCTGGCCATATTAGCTGAGGTGTCCGCTCAAAGCCGTAATATTCCAGTTAAGTTTGAGCTTTTAAGAGAGTTTGGGATCATTGCAAATGCCATGGAAGTCCTATGTGATTCCAAGGAAATTTTCGAACAAATCGCCAAGGAGTTCTTGTCTGTAACACCTAATTGCTTCTACATTGGCAGGGGTGTCGACTATTTTGTCGGAATGGAAGGTGCCCTGAAGCTGAAGGAGATTTCTTATATCCAGGCTGAAGGCTTTGCCGGCGGTGAATTAAAACATGGAACTATTGCATTAATTGAAGAGGACACTCCGATCATTGCCCTGGCAACCCAGGAGAGTGTTAATTTAAGCATCCGCGGGAATGTCAAAGAAGTGGCAGCTCGAGGAGCAAAGCCTTGCATCATTTCCATGAGAGGGTTAAATATGGATGAAGACAGCTTTGTCATTCCAAAAGTCCATGAGGTACTGACTCCGCTTATTTCAGTTATTCCATTGCAATTGATTGCCTACTATGCAGCGCTTCACAGAGGATGCGATGTTGACAAACCGCGCAATCTTGCCAAATCAGTGACAGTTGAATAATAATCAAAAAGGACCAAAAAGTCATTCTATGAATAGGCTTTTTGGTCCCTTTTCAATTTTGTCAACAATCCTTTTGCCAAAATGCAGTTTTCATTAAATTGAAACACCTTTGTAAACGCTTTAATATGAAACTAGAAAGATAATTCTTCAAGTTGGAGGGGAAATTTAGATGAACGAATCTGTTAACAATAAACAAGATGTTAAAGTGAGGATACAAAGATTCGGAAGTTATTTAAGCGGTATGGTTATGCCAAATATCGGCGCCTTTATTGCATGGGGATTGATTACGGCATTATTTATCCCGACTGGCTGGCTTCCAAATGAGGACCTGGCAAAGCTGGTTGGCCCAATGATTACTTTCCTGCTGCCACTATTGATTGGTTTTACTGGTGGTAAGATGATTTATGATGTCCGCGGTGGCGTAGTTGGTGCAACGGCTACGATGGGTGTCATCGTCGGTACGGATATTCCCATGTTCCTTGGCGCAATGATCATGGGACCTATTGGTGGATGGGTAATCATGAAGTTTGACAAGGCCATCCATGGAAAAGTAAAATCTGGTTTTGAAATGCTCGTCAATAACTTTTCAGCTGGTATTATTGGTGGTCTCTTAACTTTACTAGCATATAAGGGAATCGGTCCGGTAGTGGTAGCAATAAGCAATGTGCTTGCAAGTGGCGTTGAAGCTATTATCAACGCAAAAATGCTGCCATTGGCTAACATCTTTATCGAACCAGCAAAAGTATTATTCCTGAATAACGCAATTAATCACGGTATTTTAAGTCCATTGGCAATCGACCAGGCAGCAGACGCTGGAAAATCAATTCTATTCCTGCTTGAAACAAACCCAGGACCTGGTTTGGGAATCCTGCTTGCTTTCTGGTTATTTGGAAAAGGAACAGCAAAACAAACGGCACCTGGTGCGGTAATCATCCACTTCCTTGGTGGGATCCATGAGATTTACTTCCCGTACATCCTGATGAAGCCTATGCTGATTCTTGCAGCAATCGCCGGCGGTGTGAGCGGAGTGTTCACATTCAACCTGCTTGATGCTGGTCTTGTAGCAGCTCCATCACCAGGAAGTATCTTCGCGCTACTTGCGATGACACCAAAAGGCGGTTATTTCGCAACTCTAGCTGGTGTAATTGTAGCAGCAGCAGTTTCATTCGCAGTTGCATCGCTAATCTTGAAAACAAGTAAGGCGACAGAGGAAGATTTAACTACCGCTGCAGCAAAAATGGAAGAAATGAAAGGCAAGAAGAGCTCTGTTTCATCTGCATTAACGAGCCAGCCAGCTGATGTAAAAGCTGTAGATATCAACAAAATCGTGTTTGCCTGTGATGCAGGAATGGGTTCAAGCGCGATGGGTGCTTCTATCCTAAGAAATAAAGTACAAAAAGCAGGCTTGGATCAAACAGTCATCAATACTGCGATCAATAATCTTCCAGAAGACGCAGACGTTGTTATTACACATAAAGATTTGACAGACCGTGCAAAAGCAAAGCTTCCAAAGGCGACTCATATTTCAGTCGACAACTTCTTGAACAGTCCGAAGTATGATGAATTAATCAATTCATTGAAGAAATAAGATAAGAGCCCAGCCGGTTTTGGTTGGGCTCTTACTTATTAAATATTGTCAACAACTTAATTGACTAATTCTCACTTATCATTTGTTGAATAAGGGTAATTTACATTTTAAAATAGAATTGTCAGTATGGAATT
>DMSR01000370.1 GCA_003457145.1 Bacillus sp. (in: firmicutes) | reverse complement strand
ATCAACTTAACTGGCATTACTGATGACATGGTCCGCAATGCACCGGAAGTTAGTGAAGTTCTTCAGAGGTTTAATGTTTGGGCCGAGGACAGTGTGTTAGTTGCACACAATGCTTCATTTGATATGGGCTTTTTAAATGTCGGCTATAAAAAAATCGGGTTGGGCAAGGCGCCAAACCCAGTTATTGATACACTGGAGCTTGGCAGGTTCCTATACCCGGAAATGAAAAACCACCGACTTAACACATTGGCAAAGAAATTTGACATCGAGCTTACCCAGCATCACCGGGCAATTTACGATGCAGAGGCAACAGGATATCTACTGCTCAGGATGCTGAAGGATGCAAGNGAAAAAGGGCTTGAGTTTCATGATCAGCTAAATGACAACATGGGTCAGGGAAAAGCCTATCAAAGGGCCAGGCCTTACCATGCCACTTTGCTGGCGCAGACTGAAATTGGAATGAAAAACATCTTCAAATTAGTTTCAATCTCTCATATTGATTATTTTTATCGGGTTCCGAGAATTCCCCGTTCCGTTTTGAATAAGCATCGCGCGGGAATCTTGGTTGGTTCTGGATGTGATAAGGGTGAAGTATTCGAAGCGATGATGCAGAAGGGACCGGAGGAAGCAGAACAAGCTGCCCGTTTTTACGATTACCTTGAAGTTCACCCGAAACAGGTGTATGCACATTTATTAGAAATGGAACTCGTCCGTGATGAAAAGGCGTTAGAGAACATCATCGGGAACATCGTAACACTTGGAGAGAAATTGGAGCTTCCGGTAGCAGCTACAGGGAATGTCCATTATTTGAATGAAAATGATAAAATCTATCGAAAGATTTTGATCAACTCTCAAGGTGGTGCGAACCCGCTGAATCGACATGAGCTTCCAGATGTTCATTTTAGGACAACGAATGAAATGCTGGATGCATTCAAATTTTTAGGTTCAGATAAAGCGAAAGAGATTGTAGTAGAAAATACAAATAAAATCGCAGATATGATCGATGTAATTAAACCAATTAAGGATGATCTATATACACCTAAGATTGAAGGCGCGGATGAAGAGATGCGCAGCATGAGTTATGGGATGGCCCACAGCATTTATGGTGATGAGCTCCCGGAAATCGTTGAAGCACGTCTTGAAAAAGAACTGAAAAGCATCATTGACAATGGATTCGCGGTTATTTATTTGATTTCACATAAGCTCGTGAAAAAATCGCTGGATGATGGCTATCTGGTAGGATCGCGTGGTTCAGTCGGGTCTTCCTTTGTTGCAACGATGACGGAAATTACCGAGGTCAATCCTCTTCCTCCGCATTATGTATGTCCTAAGTGCAAAAAATCAGAGTTCTTCAATGATGGATCAGTAGGGTCTGGATTTGACCTTCCTGACAAGGACTGTCCTGATTGTGGTATTAAGTATAGAAAAGATGGACATGATATCCCATTTGAAACATTCCTGGGGTTTAAAGGGGACAAGGTTCCCGATATTGACTTGAACTTTTCGGGTGAATACCAGCCGCGTGCACATAATTATACAAAGGTTCTGTTTGGTGAAGAATACGTTTATCGTGCAGGTACAATTGGCACCGTTGCTGATAAAACAGCCTATGGCTATGTTAAAGGCTATCAGGGGGACAATAATCTTACGCTTCGCGGGGCGGAAATCGACCGCCTGGCTTCTGGTTGTGTTGGGGTCAAAAGAACGACAGGGCAGCATCCGGGGGGAATCATCGTTGTACCGGATTATATGGATATCTATGATTTTTCACCAATCCAGTTCCCGGCTGACAGTAACACTTCCGAGTGGAAAACAACTCATTTTGATTTCCATTCAATACACGACAATCTTCTGAAGCTGGATATCCTTGGGCACGATGACCCGACCGTGATCAGGATGCTGCAGGATTTAAGCGGCATTGATCCTAAGACGATTCCAACTGATGATCCTGAGGTCATGAAAATTTTCAGCGGGACGGAGTCCATTGGAGTAACCGAAAAGCAAATTATGTCTAAAACAGGTTCTCTGGGCATTCCTGAATTCGGTACGCGTTTCGTCCGCCAGATGCTTGAAGATACTAAACCGACAACATTTTCCGAGCTTGTACAGATATCAGGGCTTTCGCATGGGACAGACAAACACCTTCCAGAAAGAGGCGCGCATTGAGCGGCTGTTCTGCTTCCTGACGGCGCTGGTTCATGGTTCGGTAGAAATGAATCAGGCGAACGGCTGGAATCATATCAGCCAGCATGGNNTGATCCACAACAATATTTGTAATCTAAGCGAAGTAATCGGCTGCCGTGATGATATCATGGTTTACTTGATCTATCAGGGCCTGGAACCAGCATTTGCCTTCAAAATCATGGAGTCCGTCCGTAAAGGTAAAGGGCTGAGTGATGAGATGGAAGAGGAGATGCGCAAAAATAAGGTTCCTGAATGGTATATCGATTCTTGCAAGAAAATCAAATATATGTTCCCTAAAGCCCACGCCGCCGCATATGTTTTGATGGCTGTCAGGATTGCGTATTTTAAAGTTCACCATCCGCTAATGTACTATGCAGCATACTTTACGGTAAGAGCTGATGACTTTGATGTTGATGCAATGGTTCGTGGTTCAGAAAGCATCCGTGCCACTGTTGAAGAAATCAGTTCAAAGGGACTAGAAGCCTCAACGAAAGAAAAGAACTTGATGACGGTCATGGAACTAGCGCTGGAAATGTGTGAACGTGGATTCAGCTTTGCAAAAGTGGATTTATACAAATCGAGTGCATCAGAATTCCTTATAGATGGCAACACATTAATTCCGCCATTCAACGCGATTCCTGGACTTGGGACCAACGCCGCCATCAATATAGTGAAATCAAGGGAAGAAGGAGAGTTTCTTTCAAAGGAGGACCTTCAGCAGCGCGGGAAAATTTCGAAGACAATTCTTGAATACCTCGATAATCATGGCTGCCTGCAAGATATGCCCGATCAGAACCAGTTGTCGTTGTTTTAGTTAATTTACGGATTCTGTCTTACGCTTGTCGCCTCTAACCGGGTCGNNAATGAAGTCAAAGAACGACTTCACCGTCTGACCCTCCAGCGCTTGTCGGTGCTGGACAAGGCGCCTCCGCTTTCCGTTGTTTGCATTAAATACCTGGTTATGTTATATTTTTATTGGAAATACTAAGGATAACTCTGGCAGATGAGAGTGGGGAAACCCACTCTTTCGTGTTGTTACGCACTTTTTCGTGATAAAGAATGATGAAGTAATATGCCATGAATGGTAAAAGATGTTGTGTCAAAGGAGGGATTTTATGAGCAAGGTAACTGAAGTAGTGGAAGAGCTAGTAACTCCCATCTTAACTGAAAATGGACTTGAATTAGTAGATATCGACTACGTAAAAGAAGGAAAGAACTGGTTCCTGCGCGTATACATTGATAAGGACAACGGTATAGATATTGAAGAATGCGGCTTAGTCAGTGAGCGCCTTAGTGAAAAGCTTGATGCCATTGATCCAATCCCGCATAACTACTTTTTGGAAGTCTCATCACCTGGTGCCGAACGTCCGCTGAAAAAAGAAAAAGATTATCAAAGAGCAATCGGAAAAAATGTCTTTATTAAAACCTATGAACCAATAGATGGCGAAAAGACCTTTGAAGGAATGTTAACCGATTACAATGGTGAAACCGTTACTGTCGAAGTGAAAATTAAAACACGCAAGAAAACAGTCGTTCTCCCAATTGATAAAATTGCCAGTGCTAGACTCGCAGTTACTTTTTCCTAATCTGTCTAGAAAAAATCTTCAGTCTATTTTATAAATAAAGTTAGGAAGTAAAAAAGGGGGATTTATATCTCATGAGCAGCGAATTGATGGATGCTCTTACTGTACTTGAAAAAGAAAAAGGCATTTCAAGGGACGTCTTAATGGAAGCTATTGAAGCAGCACTGATCTCTGCATATCGCCGCAACTTCAATCAGGCGCAAAATGTCCGGATTGATTTGAACCTCGGAAGTGGTTCTATGCGCGTATTCGCAAGAAAAGAAGTGGTTGATGAAGTATTTGACCCACGCCTCGAAATTTCCCTTGAAGATGCACAACGAATCAATCCAAATTACCAGGTCGAGGATGTAGTCGAGCTTGAAGTTACACCTAAAGACTTTGGAAGGATTGCTGCACAAACTGCAAAGCAGGTTGTTACACAGCGTGTGCGTGAAGCAGAAAGAGGCATTATCTATTCTGAATTCATCGATCGTGAAGAAGACATCATGACTGGAATTGTTCAGCGCCAGGACCCAAAATTCATCTATGTTAGCTTAGGTAAGATTGAGGCGATTCTGCCTGCAAATGAACAAATGCCGAACGAACATTACAAACCTCATGACCGCATCAAGGTATTCATCACCAAGGTTGAAAAAACTACTAAAGGTCCGCAAATCTTTGTTTCCAGAACCCATCCGGGGCTGTTAAAGAGACTTTTCGAAATTGAAGTGCCAGAAATTTATGACGGCACCGTAGAGATTAAGTCAGTTGCCCGTGAAGCAGGTGACCGTTCCAAAATCTCTGTTCACTCTGACAATGCAGAAGTGGATCCTGTTGGCTCATGCGTAGGACCTCGAGGCACCCGCGTACAGGCTGTGGTAAATGAGTTGAAAGGCGAGAAAATTGACATTGTCAAGTGGTCTGAGGACCCAGTCGTTTTTGTTGCAAATGCATTAAGTCCTTCAAAAGTTCTTGATGTAATTGTTAATGAGGGAGAAAAAGCAACAACAGTCATTGTCCCCGATTACCAGCTTTCGTTAGCAATCGGAAAACGTGGCCAGAACGCACGACTTGCTGCTAAGCTGACAGGCTGGAAAATTGATATCAAAGCTGAAGCAGATGCAAGAGAAGCGGGCATTTATCCTCGAGACAACGAACCATTGTTATCTGGAAATGATTATGATGATGAGGATCTCGATTAAGGTGAGGTGAGTGATCGTGAACATCCGTAAAAAAGTTCCTATGCGAAAATGTGTCGCTACCGGTGAAATGAGACCGAAAAAAGAACTCGTTCGTATCGTTCGCTCGAAAGAAGGAGAAGTAACAATAGACCTGACCGGAAAAAAATCAGGTCGCGGTGCCTATCTTTCAAAAGATAAAGAAGCAATACAGTTAGCAAAGAAAAGAAATATATTATCCAAACAACTAGAGACTTCAGTGGATGATGCAATATATGATGAGCTAAATGAACTCATCGAAAAGGAGAACGGACAATCCTGATGAAATCAAATCAATGGATGTCATTGCTTGGCTTAGCCAATCGAGCGCGGAAAATTATTTCAGGGGAAGAGCTTTCCGTTAAAGAAATCAGAAGCGGAAAAGCGAAACTCATTTTGCTTTCAGCGGATGCATCCGCAAATACTACAAAGAAAATTACTGACAAGTGTAATTCCTACAATATACCTTGCAAGGTGGTTCCGGACCGGTACCAGCTCGGCCAGGCAATTGGGAAGGATGCCCGTGTTGTAGTAGCCCTACTGGACGAGGGTTTTGCAAAAAAACTGTTGACGTTGCTCGATTAATTCTAGCGGGGGTGAAAATATGAGTAAAACACGCGTTTATGAATATGCAAAGAAGCATAATTTATCGAGTAAAGACGTGATTATAAAATTAAAAGAGATGAACATCGAGGTTTCAAACCACATGACTGCCATTGAGGATGAAGCCGTGAGGAGACTAGACGCCATTTATAATAAAAAAGAAGAACAAACAAAAACACAAGAGAAGCCACAGCAGCAAAGCCAGCCAAAAGCTGCACAGGGCCAGAACCAGGGGCAAAAACAAGGCCAGAATCAAAACCGCAGCCAGGGTCAAAGTCAAAACAGGAATCAAGCCCAAAATCAGCAGAAAAACAATCAGGCACAGCCAAAGGCGCAGCTTAAGACAACAGC
>DMSR01000481.1 GCA_003457145.1 Bacillus sp. (in: firmicutes) | reverse complement strand
TTATACTGACAATTGGTTTTGGATTGGCTGTATCTGGAGGAATCAGTACGATTGCGTATTTAAATATGATTACAACAGGGCATGGGGTGCTAGAGTACCTTTCCTTTATTTCAAAAAGGGTTGAGTGCTATTTGTTTCCGGTCGGCATTGTTACCATTTGGCTAAGTATTTATTGGCCTGGAAAAAGAGATATGAATTGATCTTCCTTTAGAGGAATAATTTTACTTAGTGGTGCCCATACTGATGGACAAACAGTTTCTTGAAGTGAGGGGTTATAAATCATGTTGTATCTTCATGATGTCTGGGTAAACTGGTTTGAAGGGGAAGAGAACGGTTATAATGTCTGTCATTTTCATGAATGGCGGAAGGACGATGGTGTAGAGCTTCTTGACCAGGTGCCGCTTTTGAAAATAGACCATCTGCTATTCAATTACATTGAGAATGATTTATCAGAGTTGCCACAACAGCTTATGGACGATATTTACCGAAAGGCATACCTGAGGAAAAATCATGAACGTACTCAGCTTGATTACTGTTTTGTTGTTTCTGATGGAACAGGGATCCTCGCGGTTGATACAATCGGTTATAACATTCCAATTCGAAAAAGTCGTTTAATCCCCCGGCAGGAACAGCTCGTTTATGAAATGATTGAAAATCAAGATATAATAAAATACGGATTCAATGATCAAACTGCCTTGAAGGATTTTCATATTTTGTCTCCTTCACCGGACCTGATGAGGGGGTTAACACGAAAGGAAAGGCAACTCAAACAGCTTCTTTTCATGGCGATGGACCAGTTGAAGTCTTCAAAAAATGCAGCTGAAGTTCGATACTGGTTTACCGAATGGAAACCGGAGCTTTATGAGGAGATTCAGCAACGTCCTTTTGATGACGTTTGGGAACAGCTTTTTGAAGAAACGAAATTCGGCTGGTCAGGGAAACATGAGAAATTCTGTGAAAATTTAATAAAAGGACAAGCGTTCTTCGAAAAGCTATGGGAAATGGAGCACGGTCCAAAAGTAAATTAAGGAGCTGATCTCATCAGCTCCTTTTCGGTTTCTTCTATTATTTGCGTTTCCGCCCAAGCCCCATTGCATTTTCCATCTTCCCGAGCATTTTGCCGGCCACCCTGTTTGCCTTATCAGCACCGTGATCCAGAATTTCATCAAGTTCGGGAGAGTCGATTAGCTCATAGTACTTTTTCTGGATAGGCGCGATGACACCGACTACAACTTTCGCAAGATCACCTTTAAAATCCCCATATCCTTTTCCTTCGTATTCTTTCTCAATATCCGCCACTGTCTTGCCAGTTAAAATTGAGTAAATAGATAGAAGGTTTGAGATTCCAGGTTTATTTTCTTTGTCGTATTTAACTAGGCCTTCTGAGTCTGTTACAGCACTTTTAATCTTCTTTTCAATTTGTTTAGGATCGTCAAGCATTGATATGAATGCTTTATTGTTTGGATCTGACTTGCTCATTTTTTTCAGTGGATCCTGTAACGACATGACTCTCGCACCAACCTTGGCAATTCGGACTTCAGGAATGGTAAAAATGTCATTATATTTTTTGTTGAAACGCTCAGCTAAATCTCTTGTCAGCTCAAGATGCTGTTTCTGGTCTTCGCCAACAGGAACAAGGTCTGTACCATAAAGCAGGATATCGGCAGCCATCAAAGGCGGATATGTCAAAAGGCCAGCTGAAACCGCGTCCTTGCCGGTCGATTTATCCTTGAACTGTGTCATTCTTTCAAGCTCACCGATATAAGCGACACATTGCATCATCCATCCAGCCTGCGCATGCGCTGGGACTTCGGATTGAATGAACAAAGTAACTTTTTCGGGATCAATTCCCGAAGCGATATACAACGCGGCAAGACTTTTAATGTTTTTTCGAAGCTGCAGCCGCTCTTGCGGAACAGTGATAGCATGCTGATCGACAATGCAGAAATAGCAATTGTATTCCTCCTGTAACTCTGTAAATTGTTTCATTGCACCGATGTAATTCCCTAAGGTGATGGTACCGCTTGGCTGAATGCCAGAAAAAATGGTTGTCATAAAAACGCCTCCAGTAACTGATAAAGTATTTAATGCTGATTTCGGAGAAAAACGGCTAGCTGACATATGAAGTCTTGCCCTGTAATTCGAGACTATATATGAAGAAAAAAATCCAAGATGCCTCGTTTAAACAGCTATTTCACGAAAAAAGCCTATAAAAAAACCATTCATCCCTACTAATAGTAGGGACGAATGGTCCGTGTTGCCACCCTAATTACTCACGAATGAGTCACTCTGCCCATGCCTTTGAAGCATGGATACCTTTAACGCAGGATATACGCCTGGATTTACTTAGTTTCAAAACAGGGGCTCAAAAGTCCATTCCAAATGTCCGGCTGTTTGTTCGCACCAACCACAAACTCTCTTTTAGCCTAAAACAAGTGTACTAATCTTCATCAATGCCTTTAAAAAGATTTACAATAATTCGATTTTATTACCATGAATTATAATAAATTCCCATATGAGAAGCAAGGGGCAGAAGGGAATTATTACTGGTAGTAAATAAACAGCCCGGCAAGCATCAGGATAAAGTCAAAAAGTCCAACAGCTATCAGAGGATTGGTGTCAATGGCGATCATTTCGGATAAGGGAGTCATCTCTTCTATTTTCCTTTTCTTTTCGCCATTTTCAGCAGAAGAAAAAACAGAGCGGAAAGAGTAAGACATTGCGTCAAAAAATCCTGAATTGACGGTAAATACTAGTAAGGAGGTGAAAAGCAGGATACTTGAAATGTAAAAGGAAATATTTATATAGTTGAGCAATGAAATATCATTGTGATAGATAAGAGAAATCACTAAAACTAATAGTTGTGAGCTTAAAAACCCATAAAAGATTTTTTGGTAGCCTTTTCTCATTTTACAATTCTCCCTTATATTGTTATGTCACAAAAATAATATCGAGGATAAACCATGGAAATAAATCAAATATTACAATTAGAATTATCATTTATTTATCGGGTAAATGCTTATAAGTCACCATTATAACACACNNTTTGTTACTTTTGTTTCAAAGTTGTAAATTTTTCTCGTAAAAATATTGAACATTTAATTTAAACTATGTATAATAGGGAATGTAAAAAGTTTTCAGAATACAACAAATAAGAGGGGGCATAAAATTGAAAAAGTCGAAATTTTCATTGCTTTTAGTTCTGACTCTAGTATTCTCTTTATTCCTGACTGCATGCAGCGGCGGAAAAGATAATGCTGATGAAAAGAAGCCAGCTGATGGCGATGACAAAGCACCAGCAACAGAAACGGATGTACCACAGGAATTAAGAATGCTTGATTCTTCTGAAATCCCAACAATGGACAGTGTCCTTGCCGAAGGTTCTACAAGTTTCACTTACATAAATAACGTAGGTGAAGGTCTTTACCGTCTTGACCAAGACCACAAGCCGGTGCCAGCACTTGCTGATGGCGAGCCAGAAATAAACGAAGACAAGACAGTTTTCACTTTCAAGCTTCGTGATTCTAAATGGTCTAACGGTGAGCCTGTAACTGCACACGACTTCGTGTTTGCATGGCAGCGCGCAATCGACCCTGCAACTGCTTCTCCATATGGTCCTTACATGATGGGCGGCAAAATCAAGAACGCTGAGAAAATCACTCAAGCGGGAGCTGACAAGAAGCCTTATGATGTAACTGAACTAGGAGTTAAAGCTCTTGATGACAAGACTCTTGAAGTAACTCTTGAAAAGCCTGTAGTTTACTGGGAAGATCTTTTCGCTTTCCCAACATTCTACCCTCAAAACCAAAAGTTCTTTGAAGAAAAAGGCGAAGCATTCGCTAGCAGTGCTGAGAACTTACTTTACAATGGACCATTCAAGTTAACTCAATGGGCAGGTACTGACGCTTCTGAGTGGGTACTTGAAAAGAACGAAAACTATCACAGTGCTGATAAAGTAACTCTTGAAAAAATCACTGTTAACGTAGTTAAAGATTCAAACTCTGCAGTTAATGCATTTGAAGCTGACGAAACTGATATGACTGGATTGCTTTCTTCTGATATCGTTCCTTCATACGAAGGTGACGACCGCATGGTTACTTGGTTGGAGCCAGTAGTATTCTGGATCAAGATGAACCAAAAGAACGAAGCGCTTCAAAACGAAAATATCCGTAGAGCGATTGCAACTGGTTTCAATAAGGAAGACTTGACTGCAAGT
>DMSR01000313.1 GCA_003457145.1 Bacillus sp. (in: firmicutes) | reverse complement strand
TAGGATGATGAGAATACTTTGGAATCCGAGCGTGTTTCTTGGAAAATTCATTCAAGTGGTCTTCTTTCAAAAGAACTGTATCAAGGGCTACATCACCTAGTGAAAGTCCCAATCATACGCCACATCACTACGGAATACATATCTTGAAATTACATCGACAGTAACTACATCACTGGTAGGGAAATGACTACCACCCATCCCTTTCTTCCGAACATTGTTAAGGTAATAAGTCATTCGGCAAAACATTGGTGAACTTCTTGCAAGATTTACACTGCCATCTTTGTGATTTGCCTGTACTTTTTCAACGTTTATAAAATGCTTTGGGTTCATTGAATGGGCTAGAGTCTTTGGGAATCAATTGGCATAAACAGCGAATCTTTGTATTTCGTTCCGAACTGTTTTGGAGTTAAAACATCATAATCTTTAATCCTCTCTATGGACCTGATGACCCTTTAGGTATTACCTCTTTAAAAATGTTCTTGGGTTTTTCAAAATACTGCTTAGTGTCGATTTTTCGACATGCTGCTTTTTCTTTTGATATTGATCGATTAAATCATTGAGCCGTTCAAGCTGAAATGCGTAATCAAAGATAGCCGAACCTATTATTACTAACCGTAGTTTATGTTCCCTTTCATAGCTCGTTTCACTAATTATTGCCTCTAGGAATTGGCCAGTCTCATCAAGTGCGTAATCTTCGTCGGCTCCCTCAATATCCTTAATCTTCCCAGCGAATTTAAGCAAAATCATTTCATGGTAATCGATTAGGTATTCAAGATGATTGTCGAATTCCCTAGTGTGCTCAACCTCAGGCCGGCTTTGGAAAAAGTGATCTTCAATGATATCGAGCAGCTTTAGACCATGCTGCAGACTGGCTAGCATCTGTTTAAAAACAATGATTTCTCTTACATCTAATGGTTTAACTCTCGATATTTTCTCTCTTTCCTCGTCCAGGATCTTATAAAGATCCTCCAATTTAGAAATATCTTTCTTAAGTTTGGCCCATTGCGCCTGGAAGGTTCTTTCCGTCAATTCGTTCGAAATGGCTGTCCTTATAAGCAAAGACATCGACCTAAAGCTGATGTCCATTTTCTCGGTGAAATTTTTATTATAGTTTGGAGGCGAAATGATAATATTGACAATAAAAGCAGAACCCATACCAACGAGGACAATTATGAATTTGTTGGCTGCCGTTATGATACCCTCAAATTCAGGTGAACTCATCATGAACAATACTGTGATCAGTGTTAACGAGATTGATCCTTCCATTTTGAGCTTTAGGCTGATAATAATAACAATAACCATTACCACTCCGATGACAATCGGATTGTTTCCAAATAGGTAAATCGAACTTAGGGCAATAATTGCTCCGAGGGTGTTTGCCTGAATTTGTTCGAGTACCTGCTTCCAGGAACGGTAAATGGAGGGCTGAATTGTGAAAGTGGCTGCTATGGCAGCGAATACTGGCGGCTCAAGTCCTAACCATATTGTTATGTATAAAGCGAGCACTACTGCCAACCCCGTTTTTAACACTCTTGGGCCAAGCGATATCATAAAATCCTCCGCTCTGTTAAGTGATATCCCATGTATTATATACCATGTTATCAGTTATGAAACATAATATTATCATAACCAATAATTCTCCTGCTTTCATTTAGGAAATAGTTAGAATTCATCTATAAAAAAGGTTATCCAAACTCCCAGCGGGAAATAATACAAAAGCTAGTAGTTTTGTAAAGGTGGGGAAAAAATGTTAAACCTTGAGCGGACTCATAACCCGAAGAAGAATGCTCTTTTACTCTCAGAGATTACTGGAAGGAATCTTGATACAAAAGAATTGGTTGAGGAGACCAATTCTCTCTTTGCGGAATCAAGCAAGGATTACACTCCTGTCCCAACAGCCGAGACGAAATTTCTTTCTTCTCTCTTTTACAATTTTAGAAGAACCCTTAGAAGAATCGTAATGACTAAATCCGCCCTGGACCCAATAGTAAAATATGAAACTGTTGTGGATAAAAATGGGAATGTTTATCCCGAATGGATGGATCGGTTAAATAACGAGTACAATCACTTGCTAAACGAGATTGAAAGAGAGGTTCATCTCGAAGATTTTGGTGCTATAGGAGATGGGAATACCGATTGCACAGACGCTTTCCAGATGGNNGAAAGACAATCATAAAGCTTCATGACTTTGCACCGAAAGGGACTAGACTTGTAACGAATAGAAATCATCGTACTGGCAATCGTAATATCTTTGTTAAGGGAGTCACACTCGATTGGAACGTCGAGAGACTTGGAAAGACTGATAAGACAAGTACATGGGGGAATCATTCCAGTTGTCTTCTCTTCGCAAATGTAAAGTATGGCTGGGTTAAGGACGTCGAAGGGATTAATGCAGGTCTTCATTGCTTTGATATTTCCTCTACACTATATAACTATTTTGGTGATGGATATCGAGCCCGAGGAGGGAGCGAATTTGTCTGGCTCGATAATCTGACTGGCTACGGTTTCGGGGACGACGGCATTACAACTCATCATAGCGATAATATTTTTATATCAAACTGTCATATGTTTGATCCAAGTGGCAAAGCTCATCGCAAGGGATATTCTAATTCCAATGGCATTGAAATTGATGACGGTTCACGGAATGTATGGCTTTGGAATAATTCTACAGCAAGATGCTTCGGAGGTGTAGAAATTAAAGCACACCAAACATCTTCAGCAGCCAGCCATGTGGTCATAATCGGACATTTATCTGTAAACGATAACCGATCCTATAATTTCAGGCATATCGGTCACCATAAGGAAAAGGATCCTGACTCAAAAACAGCCATTAATATCAGGGCAGCGAATATAGTCTCAATTAAACCAGTCCATACCGAATTATATGCGAATTCCACTCCGCGGGCCATGGTGGTTTCTGCCTATAAAAATGTTGCAGTCAATCATTTTACAGTTATTGGCGACCCGGAATACAATTATGACGATGAACCGGTGATTGCCATCCAATATCGGGCGAGGAACGTAATTTTAAACAATATCCATGTAAGTGGTTTTTCTAAAGCTGGTAATGACATTAAGGTGTTTGGAGGAGGCAACCGTGCCGACAATGTAAAAATTCGCAATGTGTTTGTCCGCCATTCTGCCGCTAAATCGATTCATATTGGCAAAGGGATCGAAGCTGCAAAGGTAGAGAGGGTTTTTGCTGAGGCAATTAACGGCAATACTGTAGTTGATGTGGCAGGAGGTAAGGTGGAAGTTTCCGATATTCATGCCAAGGGTTTTCGAATTCCGGTATTACAAGAGAGTGAGAATAAACGGACACTCGTTTAGTTCTGATAAAAGTAAGAACATGACTATCTCACCTTGATTCTTAAAAATAAGAAGTCCTTCAATCGTTCTCTTTTCCTGGGTAGCTAATAAGTAAAGGAAGCAGGAATTCCCTGCTTCCTTTATGGCTAGCTTTCCAAAACCCACTTATGAATAGCCTGTGCGACACCACTCTCAGTATTATCCCCTGTAATATCATCTGCTGCTTCTTTAACGGCATCCTGAGCATTTCCCATAGCAATGCCTAACCCAGCTTCAGTAATCATCGCGATATCATTAAGACTATCCCCTACTGCCATGACATTTTTCATTGAAATACCAAGAAGGCTGCAGACCTTCTCAAGCCCCTTCGCCTTGTTAATGCCCATTGCGTTTACTTCTATATTAACAAGGCTCGAATTGCTGATTTCAAATAAGCCTTTATCATTTAGTTCTTTTAAAACCTTTTCGCGGATTTCATCTTCTTCTATATGAAATCCAAACTTCAGCCATTCCTCTGAAAGGAGGTCATCAGGCATTTCATTGTTCCAATTATCCTTGCTGCTGATGGCCCAGAAATTCCCCCCATGCTGCTTTGATAGGTCATACATCCACTGGATGTGTTCTGTTCCGACAGGATTTCTTTCAATTAAATTCCCATCAGGACCCCAAATCTCACTACCATTTACAGTTACAAGATACGAGGATAATTCAAGCGATAATACATAATCTCTGGCTGTTTTTAAGCTGCGTCCCGTACTTAATACAACATGGATACCTTTCTTCTCGGCTTCCTTGATTGCTTGCCGGTTTTCATCGCTAACTTCATGGAACTCATTTAAAAGAGTTCCATCCATATCAAGTGCAATTAGTTTAACTTCTGGTTGATTACTCAAAACAATCCTCCTATTGTCCATTATGTAAAAAACTAAGAATTACTATTTATGCTTTCAATTGCCTGCTTTACAGTTGAAAATGTCTTAATACTGGAAAAATTTACTCCTCCTTCGACAGCGGCCTGAGCAAGTTCTGCCCTCATCCCAGTTGCGATAGAATCTACTCCCAACAGGCGCAGAACATTGTGAATGTCAAAAATATGCTTGGCTATTGTGGCATCAATCGTGACAATTCCAGAGAAATCTATAATAAGGCACCTGGTCTTTTGCTTTGCTATTTTAGGAATTGCCTTCTCCATAATCAATGTTGCCCTGTCGTGATCCATCTTTCCAACTAGCGGAAGCACTGATATATTCTCTTGAACAGGGACGACTGGTGCAGAGAGAGTATTCACTTCATCCTGAACTTCCTTCATCAATTTGGAATTCTGCTTTTCAAAAGCAAATACAGTTTCACTTATACTTATATCGAGCATATTGTTAATCTTTTTATTGACCCAAAGTATGTCCTTCACCTTTAGATCATGTTTTAAACAGATCTCAGCAATTTTATCAATGAAGACAAGCCTTGTTGGCGGGTATCTAAGAATGATGTCGGACACCCGTCCTCCTTTAGCTGCTTCTCGTTCCCCGTTATTCCTGCTCCACTCTAGTAGTGCTTCCGGAGTTGTCTCATCAAAGCTTTGAATGGAATCTCCGAGAAAACCCAAGTATTCAGTGTAGACAATAATTGCACGGTCAATATCCGATTGTGGGATTTCCATCCCGATTTTATCAAGGATTTTCTCTACCATTTCTTTAGATATTTCTTCGGCATTCTGCTGCAGTTCAATAGCAACTGCTTTAAATGAGTTCACCTAGGTTACCTCCCTTTTACTATCTTTTGATAAAATCAAGCATAGGGTTCCTTTATTAAGAAAGGGCAATTAAACAAGTAATTTAATTAGTACTTCCCCTTTTCTATGGTACATTTTAATTAAGGATACACTTATATAAGAAAAATTTCCTCTAATAAGGTAAACAATTAGTAGCTGAAGGTGCAAATAAGAAAGTAGTACTAGGAAAATAATACTTTTCTTCACTTATAGAAGCAAACGTATCGGTTAACAAAAACGTTAGGTTAATCAATGTTTATATTCAGTTGGCTGTTTCGCTTGAATGGTAGGTGGGGACTGGCTTTCNNGATCCATTTAATATTCTTTTGAAATACGTGTAAGCATGAAAAATTCCTGCTCGGGTTTCATCCACTTCGTGCCTTTATTCGAAACCAAATAGATTCCTTTTTCTAGATCATAGTATACCTCAACCTTGAATGAATCGATATCGATCATGCTTTTCCCTGAATAAGGTATTCGCTCTTTTTCCCAGTCAAGTGCGCTATTTACTAATTCAGCAATTTGCTTATTGGAATGAGTGTCGGTTAGCTTAATGCATTCATAGTATACCTCAACCTTGAATTTTATGCAAATTTCTTTTGGAGACTCTTTAATCCACTCCGTCGCAGTTGAAATGCTTTTTTTATCAAAAATAACTTGAGTTCTGTTGTTTTGTTTAAAATAACCCGCATCGATAGCTAATTCCCAATTTTGTCCGGGTTTTATCCATGTTGACATGAATCCAGCTCCATCTTCTTCAAGATTGGACGATGCATGAATAAACACTTCTGTCCATCCATTTTCAGGGAGCACCTCTTTATAATAATTTAATATCTCCTCCCAGTGCCTCCCTTCTATCATATACGATGGCCCGCCGCCAGGCTGCAGCCCATTGAATAATGGAATATCTTTTGTTCGTTCAGGGACAATGGACATACCATTGTATCTTGCCTCTTTTTCCATTTGATAAAAATATACTCCTCCTGCGGCCAATAAAAATGATAAGAAGGTCATTATTAATCCCCTTGTACGCAAGTGAATCCCTCATTTTTCTTTTTATTATATAATAATGTAAAATCTGGTAAAATTGAATATCCCTGACCATTATTTTAATCGCTAAGTATTTTCTCTTGATTCCCTTTTGAGAAAAAAAAGCTTATACTGTATGTACTAAAAGTAGTTCAGGAGGAAATTATGACAAACACAAATAATAGTGAAGTTCCTAAAAAGAAAATGAGCCTGCAGGAAGCAATCAAACAGCAGCTTGAAAATAAAAAGAAAAACGAGGCTGGCGGTAAAGCGAATGCTAATCAGCTGGATCAAACGAAGAAAATGAAAAGTCAGCAGACGAAAAAAGTAAGCAACCAGCGCAGGAAAATGGGTGTATAATGAACGGACAAAACCGTAAAGACATTACAGCTGGGTCGAAGGTCAATATTGTACTTAAAGCGGACCAACGGACAGGTAAGCTAACAACAGGCGTTGTTAAAGATATCCTTACCAATTCAAGTAACCATCCACATGGAATTAAAGTCCGTCTTGAGGATGGACAAGTTGGCCGAGTGAAGGAAATACTAAATTAAAAGCATTAAAGGACTAAAAATCCTTTAATGCTTTTGTTTTTGTTTTTGCCAAAGACAGTATCATGTTTTTTCGTTAACTTTAGATTCGATGAATTTATTGATTCTTGGAGCTAGCTGGAAAAGGAGCGTTCCTAGTACCGCAATTACGAGAATATATATGCTGGCAAATGTCTTTAACTCTCCTGTCGCAAGCGCCGCGATAATGACTGAAAATTCCCCTCTTTGTGTCAGCGATAAACCAGCCATCAAAGAATCTTTGCGTGGGAGTCCATACCATCGTCCCCCGTAATATCCTACTAGCAGCTTATGGATTAACGACCAAATGACCAGGACAATCAACAAGCCCAAATAAGGTATTTCACTCGTCAATTCAATATGGAGGCCGAAATTCAGGAAGAAAAATGGAAGGAAGATATTCCTTACTGGCAAAGCGACTTTTTCGATCCTCTCTTTGATATCCAATTCTGAGAGCATCATACCTGCCAGAAATGCTCCAATGACTTCTGATAATCCCAGGAGCAGCGCGAGGCCACCATAGGTAAGTGCAACACCAGCAATTAATACAATAAATATATCATCTTGTTTTATATCTTTTAAAAGTGGCTCAATTCGAGTAAAGAAAAACCTTGCAAGGAATACAGCAACTCCTGCCAGGATGGTGATTTTTAGGATAATGAATAAAAAGTCTGTGAAAGTAAAACCTTCTCCAGTGAGACCAATCAGGACTGTAACCAGGATTGGAGCAATCAAATCCTCAAAGACCAGGATGAGCAGCATGAATTCTGATTCCTTATTTTCAGTCCGGTTTTTATCATCCAGCAGCTTTGCTGTGATCGAAGAGCTAGTTGCATAAACGATACCTCCGATAATCAGGGACTCGATCAGGCTTAGCCCAAAAAAGTAACTAATCACCGCTGTAACAGCAACTCCTAGAAAGGCATCTAGGATTCCGCCTTTCCATACTTTCCGGCTATTCCTTATGAGCCGGTTAACCGAAAACTTCTTTCCTAACAGGAAAAATAAAAGTACTAATCCAATTTCCCCTGCAACCTCTATTACCTTCGATTCATCAAGAATCGTGGATAAAACAAGGCCAAGTAAAATATATAATAATAAATCGGGAATTTTTATTAACTTTATACCTATAATTCCTATAAGAAAAAGAACAAGTAAAAACAGTCCAATCGCCAAAGTTAAATTCAATATAAACACACCTTCTTCTGAAATAATCAATCTACCTGCTAACTTCCCTTTCTTCTACCCATTTTATGAGGATTAAACCCTTAACCTGAAAAGTTGTCGAGCTTAGATACCGTTAATTTTTAAGGGTTTATGCTAAAATTAACTAAAGAATTGGCTGGCAGAATTAATTGTTCATAAAAATAATGTTTGGGGGAAAAAATGAAAAGCATACCTGAAGAAGCACTTAGTCAATATCAGCATAAGGGTATCACCAAAACAAAACTTGTAAAAAGAATCTTCTTCATTATTTTCGGAGCAGTTTTAATGGGAGTCGGTATCGAGGAGTTTCTCGTGCCTAATCAAATTCTTGATGGTGGTATTGTTGGAATTTCGATTATTCTCTCCCATTTAACAGGATGGCGACTCGGCGTATTTATATTCATCCTTAATATTCCTTTCTTTTTTATAGGTTATAAGCAAATCGGGAAAACCTTTGCCTTATCTACGGTGTTAGGAATTTCTGTATTATCATTGACAACTTTTTTCCTTCATGATTTCCCTGTGTTCACGGAAGACTTGCTTTTAGCAACTGTTTTCGGGGGGATTGTCCTTGGTTCGGGGGTAGGAATTGTTATCCGTTACGGGGGTTCTTTGGATGGGACAGAAATAATGGCAATCCTGGCCAATAGAAAAATGCCCTTTTCTGTTGGGGAAATCATCATGTTCTTCAATATATTCATCTTTGGTACCGCGGGTTTTGTGTTTGGCTGGGACAGAGCCATGTATTCAATTCTTGCATATTTTATTGCCTTTAAGACAATTGATATTGTCATGGCTGGTCTAGATGAATCAAAAGCAGCCTGGATCATCAGTGAGCATCATCAGGAAATCGGTGAAGCAATTTTAGCCCGCCTTGGCCGTGGTGTTACGTATTTGAAAGGCGAAGGAGCCTATACAGGTGATGATAAGAAAGTCATCTTCTGTGTCATCACACGGCTAGAAGAAGCAAAATTAAAATCAATAGTAGAAAAGCTAGACGAGTCCGCCTTCCTCGCAGTAGGTAACATAGCGGAAGTCCGTGGGGGAAGATTCAAGAAGAAGAATATTCATTAATGGAGGCTTTTGTCGGAACTTTTGTCTATAATAAATACGAATGAGTCTTCAAATAGTACCAATTAGAGCGAGAACTCAATTAATACGCTGAAAAACAACGTTTTGCAAAGTGAAAATCTCTTTGGCAAGAAACGATAAAAATCAGAAAAGGAAGGATGCAGCAACCATCTTTCCTTTTTTAACTTACCTTAATAATGAATACGAATTTACATCGTATGCTAAACCATTTTGAACGATATACTTCCTCAATATACCTTCTTTATGGAACGCCATTTTTTTTAACAGTTCATTTGATGAGCGATTCTCTAAAAAAACTACGGCACCAATCCTGTTCAGTTCCATTGTTGAGTAACCAAAGTCAACTACAGCTTTAATTGCCTCCATTGCAAATCCCTTTCTCCAATAATCAGGGTGAAGTTCATATCCAATTTCAGCTCTTTTGTTTTTAGGCGACCAGGCGTGGAAACCGATTGTACCGATCACTTCTTTTTCCCCTTTGATTTGAATTCCCCATCTAAAACCCCGTTTTTCGAGAAAATTGTTTCTGAAAGAATGAATAAGCTGGAAAGCTTCTTCTCTGCTTACCATAAGTTCAGAACCATAATAGTTAATAATTTCCTTATTAGAAAAATTTTTAAAAAGATCTCCGGCATCATCCTCAATTATTTCTCTAAGTACTAATCGATCGGTTTCTAAAATCGGAAACTCCATGCTTCCTCCTTGTGTGAAAATATATTCCTTATTTATACCCATAATAATTCTTCAATCGAGGTAGATATCCTTCCCAAAAGGTAATTAAATTATTGGGCTTCTCTATTTTTAGTGCGGCTATAAAACTGGTCTGTTGAATTCCGTTCCAGGAGCTTCGCTTTTTGCGTAAGAATTATGAAAAAGCCCTACTGCCGGCTTTTTCAAAAGCAAANNCTCCACTCCGCCATTAGCGCCTGTGGGATTCACCTGTCCATCTGGTCCCTCAGGAGCCTTCTCACCTTCCATTCTAATCAACTCAGAGTTTAGATTTCTTTTTGAGTGCAAAATAAAAACAAGAAAATTGCACCACAAAACCTCTAAAGAACTGAAAAAAAAGCAAAAGAGGTGACTCTCAGGTTGAATTTAATCGA
>DMSR01000406.1 GCA_003457145.1 Bacillus sp. (in: firmicutes) | reverse complement strand
AGCATCCTCCGTGTAGGCGGACAGGATTTCCTTCACCTGGTCGCTGTAAGCAAGCTGCTCCATGAATTTCGAGACATTTTCGATTTTTTCCAATGGGTAGAGATCCTCAAGAAATTCCTTTCTCCATCCAGTTGCCCGCTTGAGCCCGTTTCGTTCCCAGTAATCAAGCTTCCCAGAATAATAGCGATAAACATAGTCAAGTTTAAGATATAGGACAAGCTCCATCACTTCTCTGACAGTTATGCTGGTACTTTTAAAATAACTGGACCACACTTCTGGAAGAGGGAGACTATCCAGGCCTCTTTTGCTGTCTTCTTCATTTATAAAATCTCTTCTTAGTTCTGCTCCGAGCAATAAGGTTTCCTTACTTCCGTACCAATCCATTTCATATTCAAATTCTCTATGCTCATGAACCGCTTCTGACAGGCCGGTCAGGATCTTGCGCATTCGATCTTCGGGCATGGTTAAAAGCTCTTCGAGCGGGATCTGCTTTACATCAGTCTTAGCTGCGAGCAGCTTGCTTTCCTTTTCCGGCTCAAAAAGATTGAAGCCATTTTTCAAGCTGTGATTTTCCTGATGGGAGAGCTTATTGATTAACAGCTGTTCTTTCGCCGATGGATTCTGAATGATCTTCGCCTTATCCTTCAGCTGTTCAAACTTTGCAGGCTGGGCCTCTTTCAATTCATGAAGAATGTCGAGTGCACCTAGGTGCTGCCATTCACTTTTGCTTGTTAACAAAGAATCGATGGACGTTTCCAATTCTTCGTCATCCAATGCCATCAGGACCTTAATGGCCTGCTGCCTCAAACTGCCGCTTTTCAGCTTTAATAGATCTTCCACCCTTTTGATTTCATCTGAAGACAGCGACATTTTCATGATTTTCGCCAGCGCTTTTTCCCGGTTGGACATGCTTTTATCAGAGAGATTCGCAAAGATGAAATTCCTCTGCTCTTCAATGGAGCCCGCCGTAAAGCAATCTAATAAATTGCCTCTTGTTTCAGGACTCAGCTGGTCTTTATACTCTATTAGCACAGAAATCATCTCTGGATCCTGATCGTATGCAGCAAGGTACAGCATTTTATTGGCAATCAGGTCCGCTGAATAGGAAATGTGTACGTCCTTGAAGACTTTTAAAGGAACATCCATTGCTTTTTTCGGTGCCTCATCCAGCATGTCCTTGAAGAGAGAAAACTGACGCATCCGTTCTGCCTTATCTGCAAGGGCCGGAATTCTTTCCAAGTACATTTTGGAGGTGTATTGATTCGTTTTTCTGTTATAGTTCCAGGAGAAATGGCATTCATAAGGGTAATTCTCGAGAATCAGTGCACGCAGCTCCTGAGAGGTTTCGTCCAGGCAGCCTGAGGAAATCGTATATTTGACCCCCTCATTTTGGCTCTGGGTGAGAGCATACAAGGCAACCTCTTTTTGATACCTTTTCCCGTTCTTCACGATCTGTGAAATTTCCTCCTGGGCACGCTCTTCATCGATGACGGCCGTTGCCCAAAGGCTGATATAAAGTTTATTGGCATCTTCGCTTTTCAGCCACTCTTCCCTGATCAATTCATTTCCCAGGCATTCATGCATCAATTCGATGATCTGCTTTGCGACTCTTGTACTTTCTGCCTCCAGGGTCATGCCTGTCCAAACATCCATCGCCCTGACAATTGAGCTGTACCGAACGAGATTCTCATCAATGATGACTTTCATTAAATAGGTCGTTGCGGCCAAACAGCCCTCATCCATGGATTCAACAATACTCTGGCGCAGCCCTTCCTGGAGCCTTGCTGCTACGAGCAAATCTCCTGCCATCTTATAGAATTCCTCACGATGGCTTAACATGATGCCTTTTAAAACATCCCGGTTCAGCCATGCTATGCTGTTATCTCCATAAATACTATTTTTCACAAATTCTTCTGCCTGTGCATTGCCATGGTCAAGCTCATATGCTAGAACATCAGGAAGCACAGTTGTGTTCATGTCATCATCGCGGTTTGCCAGCAGGCGAATCATTGGGCCATGATATCTTGCCAAATCAAACAGCGAAACACATTTCTCGAGAATCCTTTCCCAATGCATTTCAAGATTCTTTGTCCGATAAGGCCTTCTGTCATAGCCCTCACTGTAAGGATACTTCGGGGCATTTGAAATGATATATCTCAAAACATCAGACTGGTAGGTTCCAAGCAAATCCTTTGTTAAATCAACAAGATACTCAAGCTTCTCATCCATGTTTTTTGCTGCATCGTTTATTGCTTTATTAAACAGCGTATAGTGCCGGTTCCTGTCATAGTAATCACACTGAACGATTTTTAAAAGCCGTTTTGCTAATCGCTGTTTCGTTTCATCTAGACTCTCTATTTTTTCCTGAAGCTCTTTTTCAAAGTTTTCATTGATGTGCATAGCCATTTAGATTATCCTCCACAGTTACCACATTCTCCCCGCCAGCATTGTTAAGCGTATGAACACAACTTCATCTCCATCGGCCATTTCCAGGGGTGCATCTAAAGCCTCGACTTGTTCACTATTAATAAACACCAAAAACAAACCATCCTCAAAAGCCTGGATGGCTGTTTGAATAGCCTCTGTTAAATCCGGCTTTTTCTTATTATAGATGGCGCCAAACCCAACCTTTCCATTGATGGCCTGATGATTAACCTCCGTTTCGGTTAGATAATTCACCAGGTGGATTTCCTCGTCCTTCTCTGCCAGCTGCTGAACATTCCATGTGACCAACTCGCTAAGCAGGACTCGCAAAGAGCCTGGAGTTGAAGGCAGCTGCACAGTTTGCTTTGAAATCACATTTTTCCGTTTGCCAATGCTTTTCATCGAAATAAATAGATTCATCAATTAACCCTCGATATTTTCAGATATTTTACCTATTAAAAATACAATAAGACAAATTGAATTATATGTATAGAAGAAAAATAGGATTGTCGAGCTCGTATAGTTGTTTCTTATAATTAAGTCGTTTCAAATGGAGTAACACTTGCTGCGCCTCCCAACAAGGCAAAAAAAAACCTCTCATTCTCGCTCTCCCATTCTTTATGGTGAAGGCATGGGCAACGAATTAGCCCTGAAATCAGAATAATAAATTTCATCCGGGACTTTGCCAGGTAACCTGTTATTGTCTACAATAAGGACAAGCTATTCATTAGTCTATTTCATTAAACAAAAGATGGTGAACGAAATGAAGTTGAAAACGACCGATCCCGTCCAGCAGGCAATGGTGTTGTTTATTTCCTCGGGCAGGGATGCGCTTGAAGTAGTGAACGAATACAGTGAAACTGCCGGTTTCTTTACAATAAATGATTTGCATGAAGCAATCGAAAAAGGGAAAATCAATGAATCTATCTCTGGGTTAATGAGCTCTTCCACTTTAAGCGGGATTGTGTCTGAACTTCAAAAAAGTTCAGATTCAGAATATACCAGGATTATTTCGAGTGACGCCTTCACTGAAATTATTAATTCATCCTATGATGGCATTTATATTACCGATGGAAATGGCATTACCATTAAGGTGAATAAAGCCTATGAACGGATTACTGGAATAGAGCAGCAGCAGCTCGTTGGATTTCATATGGATGAGCTTGTCAAAGCAGGCTATATTTCTAAATCGGTTTCCACCCAGGTGATAAAAGAAAAGCGCCCGATTACGATGATGCAAACGCTGCATAATAAAAGGAATGTCATCGTTTCCGGAACACCGATCCTCGACCAGAACAGACAGGTGCTTTACGTCATTAACAACGTAAGGGACATTACCGAGCTGATACATTTAAAGCATGAAATTGAGGAGCTCCAGGATATCAGGGACTTGCGCCAGTCTGCAA
>DMSR01000484.1 GCA_003457145.1 Bacillus sp. (in: firmicutes) | reverse complement strand
ATTGGGAGACACATTGCATACAGTGCAGACATTTCCAAAGATCATTTTCAAGCACGGGCAGGAGATGTGTTTCTGGTGCTCCATCCCTGGAATCGAATACATAGCGGTAGGCTTTATTCAGGATAAATGGCTCTAAATAACCTTTCTCGTTAACTGAAAGCTGGCTGCACTCTGATGCACATACACCGCAGAGGATGCAGTCAGTTGGGGCGGCAATTTGGTGAAAGTCTTCTTCGCTCTGTATGAACCCGGCTTCTTCGCTTCCATCTGACGCTGGGATAATCCACGGCTTAATCTTTTCCATTTTCTCCATTTGCGGTTCCCATAGAATGACAAGGTCCTTGACCACCTCGAAATTCTTGAGTGGTTCAATCGTAAGGTTCATGGTTTTGTAGGTNNTTGTAGGTTTCAAGCACTTCATCCAGAGAAGTGTTGCAGGCAAGGAAGGCATTCCCATTAATTTGCACTGCACAGCTGCCGCAAATTGCATGACGACATGCCGATGTAAAAGTGAAAGTCGGGTCCTGCTCCTCACGAATGGTCGTAAGCAGCCATAAAATTGTTTTGCCTTCTTCATAAGCAACTTTATAGTTTTGGTAATAAGTATTTTTGCCGTCAAATCTTCTAATCTTGCAATTTAAAGTTTCCATTAGTAAGCCCGCACCTCCGGTTTATATTTGGTAATCGTTACCGGTGCATATTCGAGGCGGTATTTTTCATTATCTTTGTAAATGAGCGTATGCTTTAGGAATCGATTATCATCTCGCTCCGGATAATCCCCCCTTGAATGAGAACCCCTGCTTTCCTTGCGGTTAAGAGCTCCCATTGTCACAGCCTTTGCCAATTTTAAAATATTGCCGATCTCGACGTAATTGATAAAGGCCATATTGTATTTTTCGGAAGGATCGCCCGCATAGGCGTCCTTATATTCTTCCAAGAGTTCATCGACAGTTTTCAGCGCTTTTTCCATATCCGCTTCGTTCCTGAAAATCCCGACGTTATACCACATTGTTTCAGCAAGACGGTTGCGGATATCGAACATACTGATGCCGGTGGTTTTATTGCGGATTTCCTTAAATTTTTCGTTCCACCTCTCCGCACCTTCTTCCACCTTTTTAGAATTTCCGAATGTTCGGCGCTTTGCTGATTCTCTTGCTCCAAGACCGGCGTATTTTCCAAAAAGGACTACGTCAGCAACCGAATTCCCCCCAAGGCGATTTGCTCCGTGGATTGAAACCGCACAGCACTCCCCCGCAGCATGGATGCCATCGATTGGTGTACTGCATGTTTCATGGTTAGTGACATGAATTCCCCCCATCATATAATGGGCACTTGGACGGATTGGTACCGGTTCTTTGATTAGATCGACTCCTTCAAATTCCAGAGCCAGCTCACGCACCTGCGGGAGACGCTCCATGATTTTTCTTTCGCCCAAGTGACGCAGGTCCATTAAAACATAAGAGGTCATTCCTTCACCAAAACCTCGGCCGTTTTTGATTTCGGTTTCAATGGATCTGGAAACAAGATCTCGCGGTCCCAGTTCCATTTTTTCAGGGGCATATCGGGCCATGAAGCGTTCGCCGTCCTTGTTGAGCAAATATCCGCCTTCTCCTCGGCAAGCTTCAGAAAGCAGGACGCCTGTGTGTGCAAGTCCGGTTGGGTGGAACTGAACAAATTCCGGATCCTTCAATGGTATTCCCGCTTCAAAGCAAGCCGCCGTGCCATCCCCTGTCATATTGATGGCATTTGTCGTTCTGCTCCAATAAACCCGGCCAAAACCTCCGGAAGCGAACACAACTGATTTTGTTTGGATTGGATGGATTTCTCCGCTTCTTATATCCATTGCGACCAGACCTTCAAAGCGGCCATCCTGGACCACAACTTCAAGCAAGAACCACTCATTCAGGAACTGCACTTTATTTTTAAGGCATTGCTCATATAAAGCATGAAGTATGACATGCCCTGTCTTATCTGCCGAATAGCATGTTCTTGGGCTTGAAGCACCTCCAAACGGGCGCTGCGCAACCTTCCCGTTTTCATCACGTGAAAATGGCACTCCCATATAATCGAGTTCAGAAATAATTTTCGGCATATTTCTTGTGAAAAACTCAACTGCATCCTGATCCGCGAGAAAATCGCTCCCTTTTACCGTGTCACGAAAATGCAAATCCGCTGAATCTTTATCGTCTCGGTATCCCATTGCTGCGTTGATCCCACCTTGGGCCGCTCCCGTATGTGATCGTGTCGGAAAAATCTTGCTCAATACCGCCACGTTTATATCCTTCTCTTTACTTGCTGACAGGGCAGCCATCATTCCAGCTCCGCCTGCGCCTACAACTACTACATCAAATTTCAACATCGCTGTCCCTTCCTTTCTCCATGTCAGTCTGAAACTTTATATTGCTGGACACCAAGCTCATAAAGATTATTGCCTTCTGAGTCTATTGCAACGATACATGGGTAATCTTCAACAACCAGGCGGCGGATTGCCTCCGGTCCCAATTCATCAAAAGCTACAACGTCTGCTTCTTTTACAGAATCCGCAATCAAAGCAGCGGCACCGCCTATTGCGGCGAAATAGACAACATTATTCGTGATCATTGCGTCAACAACTTCTTTGCTGCGTGGCCCCTTTCCAATCATTCCTTTGAGTCCGGCCTCTTCCATCATCATGGGTGAATAGGTGTCCATCCGACCGCTCGTTGTTGGCCCGCATGAACCAATCACCTTCCCAGGTTTCGCTGGAGTTGGTCCTGCATAGTAAACGACCTGGTTTTTAAAATTGACTGGGAGCTCTTCCCCTGCTTTGATTGCTTCCGTCAAAAGCTTATGTGCTGCGTCCCTTGCTGTATAGATCACACCAGATAGTGAAACCTGATCTCCGGCTTTTAAATCCCGGACCATTTCATCAGTTATTGGAGTTGAAATTTTTTTGATCATTGACATTTTTGCTTCCCCCTATTAAAGTATTGCTTCCTTATGCCTTGCCGCATGGCAATTCAGGCAGACAGCGACCGGCATTGTTGCAATATGGGTTGGATATGTTTCTATATGGACAGCAAGCGCGGTCACTTTCCCGCCAAAGCCCTGCGGACCAATTCCGAGCTTATTAATTTCCGTTAAAAGCTCTTCCTCAAGTGCTTGGTATTCTGGATTTTGATGTGGGGTGCCAGCTTCCCTTGCCAGCGCTTTTTTGGCAAGAAGCGTACTTTTATCCATTGTTCCGCCAATGCCGATTCCGACAATAACCGGAGGACATGGATTGCCTCCAGCCTGAGTGACAGCCTTAATGATAAAGTCCTTCACTCCTTCTAGGCCTTCTGAGGGCTTGAGCATTTTCAGGGCTCCCATGTTTTCACTGCCTGCACCTTTCGGCAGAACCTGGATTTTTATCTGGTCGCCTGGCACTAGTTCCGTATATATGACGGCTGGTGTATTGTCTCCGGTGTTTTTACGATTAAGCACCGGATCCCCCACAACTGATTTGCGAAGATAACCATCCTGGTAACCTTGACGGATTCCTTCATTGATTGCATCGGTCAAGGTGCCGCCAGTAATATGAACTTCTTGGCCAACTTCTGCAAAGACAACGACTATTCCTGTATCCTGGCACATCGGGGCATGCTCGCGTCGCGCAAGCTCGACGTTTTTGACAATCTTTTCAAGGCTGTATTTTCCGAATTGTGACTCTTCTTCCCCTGCTGCTTTCTTGAGAAGTTTTTCAACATCCTTTGGAAGGTCACAGGCAGCCTCAATGCTCAAATCTCTGACTGTTTTAGTAATTAGTTCAACAGATATTTCTCTCATGTTTAGTCCTCCATTTTATCCGGCATTTTGAATCGATTTAGCAACCTGCTTTTCCCCGCTAAAAACGATCAGTTCATATCCTCCGCATTCGCTGCAGATTAGTAAGGGAATCGTTAGTTCGTATTCATCATCTGCACCATGAAACTGTTCAATTACTGTACTTTTTATAAGCTTTACATTGCAGCAAGTGGACTTCAAAATTTATCTCCTCCTATTTTCCGGCATCCACCAGCTGTTTCTGGAGGCTGCCGGAAAGGATATTGAGCAATCTTTTTACCAAAGGCCAAGTATCTTCCACCAAAGGCCGCCGATAAATCCCCAGATAACGATATGGATGATGGAGACTCCAAAGCCGATTCCCCACCATTTGTTTTGGGTGACATAACCGGAGCCGAAGAACACAGGCGCTGGGCCACTGCCATAGTGAGTAATGCAGCCAAACAGGTTTCCGAAAAAGCCAAGGATCAATGCAGTCAGCATCGGCGGTGCCCCCGCGGCGATTGCGACGGTTAAAAATGCTGCGTACATTGCGCTGACATGTGCTGTCGCGCTTGCGAAGAAGTAGTGGGAGTAGAAGTAAATTAAGGCCAGTGCGCCTAAAGCCAAAATCCAAGTCATTCCACTAACAGCACCGCCCATCATATCGCTGAACCATGGAATCATGCCAAGTGTGTTCAAGAATGAAGCCATCATCACTAGAGCGGCGAACCATATCAACGTATCCCATGCGCCTTCTTCTTTCTTAATATCCTGCCAAGACAAAACAGAAGTCAAAAGGAGGACGGAAAGTCCAATTAAAGCAGTTGTTGTTGCGTTAATGGCAATTTTTTCTCCAAAAATCCACAATCCCAAAATCAGGATGAAAACAGAAATCATGCTCCACTCCGACTTTTTCAGAGGGCCCATTTCCTTCAATTTTTCAGTAGCGACCTTTGCAGCTTCTGGAGTTTCCTTGATTTCTGGCGGATACACCTTATAAATGAAATACGGAACGACTATCAGACTTACAAGTCCCGGGACAATTGCGGCTACAGCCCAGTTGGTCCAGGTAATCGTAATGCCGGCGTCACCTGCAAGAGTAGCAGCAAGCGGGTTTGCCGCCATCGCGGTCAGGAACATTGCGGACGTAATCATATTTCCTTGGAAAGCGGTTTTAGTTAAAAATGCCCCAATCTTTTTTTCGGTTCCATCTTCAGGATCTGACCCGAAGGTGCGAGAGAGGGAACGGATAATCGGGAAGATGATTCCGCCGCCACGGGCAGTGTTGCTTGGCATTGCGGGCGATAGCACAAGGTCACTGAACAAAAGTGCATAGGAAAGGCCGAGCGTTTTCTTGCCGAATTTTTTTACAAATATATAAGCTACACGGTTTCCAAGGCCTGTTTTAATAAAGCCCCGGGAAATGAAAAATGCGATGACGATTAACCAGATAGTAGTGTTTTGAAATCCGCTAAGTGCATCTCCAAGCTCGAGGGTGCCAGTCAGTACCACCGCGGTTATACCAAGAATGGCGACTCCGCCCATTGGCATCGGCTTAATAATCAGACCGACAATCGTCGCTGTAAAAATCGAAAATAATTGCCAGGCTTTCGGATCGAGTCCTTCCGGTGCTCCAATAAACCAAAGAATTACGCCGACTGCCAGTGTAATCAACAAAGTCAAAAAGTTTACTTCTTTTGCTTGTTTCGGTTGCTGTGTAATCTTCGGTATTGCCTGTTGATTGGGACGAGGATTAGCTATTGATCCCATTTCCATCACTCCTTAACATTTTTCAACGCCAATAATTTCGTGAAAACATTCACATATCAGTTCTGTAAAAAAGCATCTCGTTATTCAATGGGACTCTCCATGAAGCGGGATTGCCAGGTTGAATCTAAAGATCCTATTTCGGTAACACTTAACCAATTAATAATTGGGTTTCCTTGAGCTCACCCTCATTATATTTTTTTTGATGCCTCTATTTTGCATATGTAAGTTTTGATATACTTTTGAAACTAATGTAAGTGATTTTTTGTAACATTTCGTTCAAAAACGGTTTTTATCTAAGAAAAACTCAAGCGCAGGCCGATTAAACCGCCACTTCCTCTGGCAACAAACCTCATATATCGTTTTTATCTAAAAATATAAAAAACTGAATTGACTTATAATGAGAAAATATTTATAGTGAGTATTATTCTAACTACTAACAAAAGAACTATAAGGAGTAAAAATGGATGAGATTATTAAAGAACTGCAGAAGTTAGGCTTCTCTCAATATGAATGCAAGGCATATATCACATTGTTGAAGCATTCTCCGGTGACTGGCTACGAGGTGAGTAAGAGATCAGGTGTGCCTCGATCAATGATCTATGAGGTTATCGGAAAGCTATTGGATAAAGGAGCGATTTTCACTGTACCTTCTGAACCAGCAAAGTATGTTCCGCTTCCGGCAGAGAAGCTGCTTAAGCGATTAAGGGAAAACTTCAATGAATCCTTTAATTTTTTGGAGAGCAGCCTGAAAAAGATAGAAAATGTAAGAGATACTGATGTAATTTGGCGCTTAAAAAATGACGAGCATGTATTAGCTGAAGTGAAGGATATGATCAATAAAGCAAAAGAAGAGGTCTGGATGTCCATATGGAATCCTGAAGCATCCTTAATTGAAGATTTAGTTGAAAAACGGGTTCAAGAAGGAATAAAAGTTTTTTCCATGCTCTTCTCTGGAGCAGACAAACAGCTTGGCAACACCTATCATCACAATTACATGGCTCCTGAGATTACCGAAAAACGCATGGGAGGAAGATTAACCATTATTGTACGTGATAATGAGGAGGTTTTAATTGCTCAGTTTGCCCCTAATACAACGGCATGGGCAGTAAAAACCACTGATCCTGCACTCGTCCTGGTAGCGGTTGAGTACATTCGGCACGACATTGCTTTTGGGGAGTTAACTAAACTTGTGGGAGAGGAAAAAGTTCAGTCCTTTTGGAAAATTGATTCAAATTTGCACTATGTGGTAACAGGAAAGCGGTTCGAATAAGGAGCCGTATTTTCTTACACTCTTATATAATTTGTTCAAGAAATAACACCTAATATATTTGAGAAAAAGTATTTATTGTATTTATCCCATCTAGAACAGGAGAAGATCATATGCAGCAAAAAAAGATACCATTTTCAACCTACGTCCTAATTGGAACCATGCTATTCGGAATGTACTTTGGTGCGGGGAATTTAATTTTCCCTATCCAATTAGGACAACTAGCAGGCACAAATTTCTGGCCAGCATTAATTGGCTTCTTAGTAACAGCCATTGGCCTGCCATTCTTGGGTATATTGGCAATTGGGCTTTCGGGAAGCACTGGCCTGCGTGATTTAGCCAGCAGAGTACACCCTGCTTTTGGTGTGGGCTTTTCCATGCTTCTTTACTTAACGATTGGACCCTTTTTCGCTATTCCGCGTACCGCTACTGTCCCTTTTGTAGTTGGTTTTGAGCCCTATATCGATCAAGGGCAGGCTGGAATCTGGCTCGGTCTCTTCAGTTTTTCCTTCTTTGCTATTGTTTATTTTTTCTCACTACATCCTGCAAAGGTCATGGACTACATTGGAAAATATTTAACACCCGCTTTTCTCGTGTTTTTATTTATTTTAATTGGAGTCTCCATTATCAAGCCCTTGGGTAATTTTAATGAACCTTTAGGGGAGTATGTGAATTTAGCTTTTATCACAGGATTTAAAGAGGGATATAATACAATGGATGCCCTTGCATCTCTGGCATTTGGGATAGTTGTCATCAATGCCATAAAAAGACAAGGAATCACTACCCCTAAGGAAATCGCTAAAGCCACATGGAAATCAGGAATTTTCGCAATGGGGTTGATGATGTTTATTTACGGACTTATTACGTATATGGGAGCTTCAAGCGTATCAGCTATAGGAACCTTCGAGAATGGAGGCCAGATTTTTGCTGCAGTCGCTCAGAACTATTTCGGGTCTTTCGGCGCTATTTTGCTAGCGATCATAATTGTACTGGCCTGTTTAAAAACAAGCATTGGACTGATTACGGCATGCAGTGAGTTTTTCCATGATACATTCCCAAGGGTGACATATCAAAGTTTTGTATTGATTCTCTGCATCGTTTCCTTTACAATTGCAAACTTCGGCTTAAACAATATCATTCAATTCGCTATACCGGTTTTAATGTTCCTGTATCCTTTGGCAATCATTCTTATACTATTGACCTTATTATCGCCTTTATTCGGCAAGAAACAGAGCGTTTATGCTGCTTCTATGGCGATGACTTTCCTAGTCAGCTTTTTCGATGGATATAGTACATTAGTGGATAATTTCCCAGTCGTGAGTGTATCCTTTTTCAATTCCGTAAAATCCGTGTATATGGATATTCTTCCACTATACGAAATTGGTCTTGGCTGGATCATTCCTGCTTTGATCGGTGCTGCTTTAGGTCTTATTTGGCCAAAAGGTGGATTGCAAGTTAAAAAATTATCAAAAACAACTGTAGATTCATGATCTAATATAAGACTGGATTCTAGAATAGTTGCATAAAAGAAAATGCTGCCGGCATTGTGCCGGCAGCATTTTCTTTGTTTCTAGACATGAAAGGTTGAGAATTTATATTTAACTTTATTTTGCATACAGTTGATGGAGCCCTATTCTTGGCCTTGCACAGGAAGCATCCCTAGCTTCAGTACTATGTGATCAATTAGCAAAAAGTATCTCTTTTTCCATCTCCATCTGGTCATTATAAAATTCCAGTAAATCCGTATGGCTTACAGGTGGACAATACAGAACCTTAATCTATAAAGGTTTTCTCGGAAGAAGCATCCTTAATTGGATGCTTCTATTGAGTTTTTGCTGCGAGCTATAAGCCTTTCACTAGACGGTGAACCATTTTGCCTTCTGCTTACATAAACTGAAAATAAAAAGTCAGCGGAGGGAAACATGGGAGTAATTAGAACTGATGAATGGCTTGAAAAGGATTTTTATCAACCAGGGAAGGTCTGCGAATTGCTATTAAACCATTTCGAAGGGGAAGAGGATCCCGATATAATTTATAAATATTTGCTCAACTTCGGAATGTACCGGCCGGGACGGAAAAGCTGGAATACATTTGAAAGTTTGAAATCAGCTAAGGTATGGGAGAAGATTGCTGGAATCTATAAAGAGTATAGAACAAAGTGGAATGGCCCTGAGATTCCAATTTTCATCTTTCCTCTTGACCACTCAAATGTCAGATTAATGAGAGAAGGAAAAGGGAAGTCAGGAGTTTCCTTTAAAGACAAACTTTTTTTATTTTTGACTCAAAAGGAAGATGATAAGGAGGTGGAAGCTCTGTTTGTCCATGAATACCATCATGCATGCCGGATGAACAGCCAGAAAAAAAGCCCTCAGGATTATACGCTGCTTGACTCAATCATACTGGAAGGTCTTGCTGAGCATGCAGTCGTCCAAAACTGCGGTGACGAGTATGCTGCGGACTGGAGCAGAAGATATACTAAAGATGAACTGTCTAAGTACTGGAAAAAAGATCTTTCAGAAAACCTTTCTTTAAAAAGGGATGAACGTTTACATGATCAGCTGCTATTTGGATTAGGCAGCACCCCAAAACTGTTAGGTTACGCAATGGGGTACGAAATAGTCAAACAATACATGAAAAGAGAAAAGTTTTCTGATAAAGCATCTTTTATTATTACGTCTGATAAATTCATTAATTCACTGAAATTTTAAAAAATTCACTTATGTAGAAACCCCTGTATAAAGGGGTTTTTTATTATTTCTGAAAAGTTATAAATTTCCCAATTGAAAAAAAGTATTGCAAATGTAACACAACTGTAATAACATTTTATTAAATATAAGAATTTACAGAATATTTAAAATGTGAGAAGGTGTCCTAATGAGCAACTATTCAATACATAAAGAAGCACCTTTGCTTGAAGTGAAGAACCTTGAAACAGCCTTTTCGATTGATGGAGAATTATATAACGCGGTAGATAAGGTATCTTTTACAGTTAAGTCAAGACAGGTGGTTGGGGTCGTAGGAGAGTCTGGATGCGGTAAATCGGTAATGAGTCTCTCTGTG
>DMSR01000390.1 GCA_003457145.1 Bacillus sp. (in: firmicutes) | reverse complement strand
ATTCCAGGCAGAGCGGAGGGTTACTTCAAACAAGTGTATCCGGACTATGAGAAGAAAAAATCGAATACTGGCATAGCGGCAATCATGAATGACAGTGAATTTAATCTTATTCCAGAGGGGTTACGCAGACTTGATAGAAGGGGACAGTATGAAGTCGATCCGGAGCATGCATCATTGAAGGATAAGCGAGAAAAGCGAGATGAGTTAAAAGAGAAGAAGTTTTTATCACAGCAGAAAAGAACGAAGGAAGCAGTGGATGGTCAGGGAGTGATCCCGACGACAAAGGAATAGAGGAGGCAAGCTGGATGCAAAAATGTGACTGGTGCAGCAGTGAAAAGATAAAAGCCGTAACTGACAAAGTATACTGGGAGCTGCCTGACGGTTCGAAAGCTATCCAAATAAATGGGACTCCTGCCATTCATTGTCTTGATTGCGGGATGACTTATCAAACAGATTCTATAATAAAAGAGATTGAAGACCAATTGTTCTTAATCAATACTACATCCCTTGAAAGAGAACTTTCTTTTGAGGAATTGATGGCTCAGCCAAGGCTCCTGAAACGTAATTACTTTGATTTTTCTTCATGATCGGTATGGTTGAAAAATTTTAAAGCGGAAAACAATCGTTGGCAACAGAATTGAACTTTCAAAAGCTAAAAGAAGGCAATAGGCAATGAGGGTATCTCCGTAATTACGAAGATACCTTATTTGTTTTGCATTAGGGTGGACGGAGAGGGGTGCATTCCGTTATAGTATTGAAAAGCACCTTTGGGCGCTGCTAATCTTTACTACGGGAAGGCGTTATTTATGTATAAAAGCTTTTATCATTTCTTAATGAAATATCGGTCTCTAACACCAAAGGATAAGATTAGTACCTTTGCAAACGATGCCTATGATGACCTGGCTTTTCCTAAAAATTCTTCAGATTATCATGAAATCAGCTTATACCTCGAACTTAACGGCCACTATCTAGACAGCATGACTGTCTTTGATGAAGCATGGGAACAGTATCTGGTTTCAGAAAGCTAAAATAAAAAACTCTAATGGCCCCTGTATTTACAGGGGTCTTTTTGTTGCGCAATTACTTTACTAACATGTCCTTTACAGGCCCGGTGGTGAATTACGATGATGACGTAACATTGAAGAAATTTCAAATGCACTTGATCTACTTCATAATTACTTCTTTGTCTAGGCGTGGCGATTTACAGAATAATGCATATAATGTTGTAATCACAATTCACGACTCATCATTGAGAGGATGGAGGACATGGAAAAACGGAAAAAACCTAAATTTAATATCGGTGATACAGTCGTGATCACTATGTATGGGACTGTGGGAAAGGTAACAGATGTAAAGTGGCTTGATGGGGTTCATGTATATGAGATTAATAAAAGCGAGGGCCTGTACTTAGAGTCCAGTTTGCAGATGCTCTCAGAATATGATGGGAAGCTGCTAGAGAAGGAGCAAATCGACATTGAATATAAATATTTCTTCGGTGATTTAGTCCAGGTTAAAGGGTATGGATCAGACCTCTTCAAAGTTGTTGGTTTCAGGACGGAAATCTGGAGATATAAGGAAGATGCTTGGGAAGATGTCATATATGAGCTTTCTCGGATCAAAGATGGAGAATGGCTTGAAGCTGGAGAAGAAGAAATGACCCTTGTAGCGGACTCTGACAGTGCGGAGACTTTCATTCAAAAATTGGGCTTGCTGTTTTCAGCCAAAAAAGAGGTGAAGCCATCAATCAACCTCGAGAAAAAGCCGTCTGCTCCAAAAGCAGGAGAAAAAGAAGAACTGAGGAAAATGAATCAAAAAAGAATGACTATCGATAATCTTTTGGATATTTATAATGACTATCGAATTTTATATAAATGGTTTAATGATGATGAATATGCCCATGTCATGAGGGTGATTCTGCGAAAGCTTTCAATACTCGTCAATAACGACGGGAAAAGTCATGTTTAAAATTTGTTTGCAAACTGAATAAGAACATAAAGAAAAAATGGGATTCCAGCCATCAAAAAAACTTTGAATAAAAAATTTACAATTTTATCGAATGAATGTATTATTGCGCTTTCTTCTTTATTTACATCCTCAATAAATAAATCTGCCAGGGAACCTAATCTCTCCATTTAATGTCACTCCTTGAAATTGATTTAATTCATTTTATGCTTGTCCAAAAGCAATAGAACTATAAATTCTTCTCTATAAAAGATTGATTTATCTGATTATTTGTACACAGGATTTCTATTTTTTGTATCTTAATAGAATGATCGTTCTATGAATATTGTTACGAACTTACTGGATATCAACCGGATATTGTCAATGGAGATTAATTAAAAATGATCTCGATTAAAAGTATATGCTCGGCATGAAACAGGCACGCTTCACATACATTTCAATAAAGGGGGGCGATTCTGTGAAAGAGATTGAAGTTTTTATTGATACAGAGGAAATTGCTGAATTTTTCTTTCATGAGCTTGTGAAAAGGGGATACGTTCCCACGGAAGAGGAACTCGAAGAGATGGCAGATATCACATTTGAATACTTGATAGAAAAGTGCATAATTGATGAGGAACAAGAAATTGAATAGCTAAACAATAAAGGCGGATTGAAAGCTGATCTGCCTTTTTTATATGTAAAGTTTCTACTGATTAACTTTGGTGCCTTTGAAAAAAAGTGAAAATCAACTTCTGTGTAAATTACATTTTTATCCATTTTTCAAGGTTGGAAACATCTCGAGTAGAGCTTGACTCCAAATAAATACAAAGTATTTTCTATATAAAAACCGCCTTTTCATAAAATAAAAATTTAAAGAATGAAACCGTTTTAAAATTCAACCGTATAATCAACAAGGATACAAAAAAAAGGGAGGAATAAGGGATGTCATTTTTCAATAAAATGTTTGCGAGTGTAGGGATAGGATCTGCAAAGGTGGATACCAGGCTTGAAAAAGACCGTGTCATGCCTGGCGAAGTAATCCGCGGAATGGTTTTAATACAGGGAGGTAAAACTGAGCAAAGTGTAGATGACATCTACCTGTCATTACATACAACATATATTAAAGAAGTAGATGATAAAAAAATTGCCTCTACGGCTCAAATTGACCGGTTCAGGTTAACACAATCATTTATAATTAAGGAAAACGAAACGAAAGAAATTCCATTCTCTTTCAAACTTCCATTGGAGATTCCTTTATCCCTTGGAAGAACGAAGATTTGGGTCGCTACTGGCCTTGATATCAAAAATCCTTATCCGCAGGATCAATTGCATTTTTGATATCAAGGCCAGTAGC
>DMSR01000110.1 GCA_003457145.1 Bacillus sp. (in: firmicutes) | reverse complement strand
CCTTAATAAATTCGAAGTTCACTTGTGGAAACGCAGATTTAATTTCTGCTTGAACCGCTTCTGCGGGAACTAGAGAGGAATAAATTTTCAAGTGTACACACAACCCTTCACTGCGTTAGTTATTTTCTTTAATTGTATTAATTTTCATTTTTTTAAACAACTTCTATGTTTCGCTCTTTTTCATTGGGAATCTTTTTAAAAAAAAGGCGGGCTGTTAAGCCCGCTAAATTATTTGAGGAGGTATGCCCTAATACAATGATATTCATTTATAAGAAAAACGCATGGACAATAGCCTGTAATGTATAAAATAGGCTAAATTTGTAAATTTTTTCGCATTTATTTGTTTTATAAATTCCATGCTGCCCTTCCCCTTAATTGCCTCTCCCGAGACTCCCGCTATAACTTGCGGCAATCCAAGGAAAATCAAAGAAACATGTTGGAATGTTTATATGTTTAAATTATATTGCTTGGCGATTTCCTTTCGATAAAAGTCCAGGGGCCCGATTCCTTTAAAATTTGAGAGCATCCCTTTAATGACCGCTAGTCGCGGGTGTTCTGTATTGATTTCACCTTCAAGTACTTCTATAGAAACCTTCAAGTCTTCACTATTTTCCAAATCAGACACTATTTTTTTCATATTTTCTATAAGATCTATAATATCATGATCATTTTTCAGGAAAAAAGATTCGGTTCTTTTAAAAAGATCTTCTACCTTCTCGGTAATAGCAAGAGGCTTTTCACCATCAAGTCCCTTTACGATTGAATCCATCCTTTTAAGAAGAAATGCCACCAGTTCATTTACTTGAAAGTGCTCTTTGTCAAATAATAATAGTTTAACGTATGAATTAAACATTCCATCCATCATCAAAGATAAATCCCATAGATGGTTTTCTATTTTATTTCCATAGATGGACAAAAGGCTTTCCTGGTAAAATCTATGGGCCTCAAAAAGCTTGCGTAACAATAAGGTTTTTACCTGTTCATTCAGTGGAATTGCCTGCTCCCTTGATTGCATAATGACAAACTCTTTATGCTCCAGTAAGGTATTGAGCAACGCAGATAATTGCTTCGAGAATTTTTCCCTTGGAGAGAGATTTTCATTGTCATATGCATTTACATTTTTTTGAATACGGTCAAAGTAATATTCAAGGATGGCGAACAGCAGTGCATCTTTAGATTTGAAGTATAAATAAAAAGCACCTTTTGACATGCCGCTTTCGGTCACAATCTCCTGTATGGAGGTCGATGCAAATCCCTTTGTCGCATATAGCTTGATAGCAGCTTCAATGATTGCTATTTCCTTTTCCTTCACCTCAAAGCCTCCTAAGCATATCAAATCACTCAATTGTTATTATGTGGTCAGTTAATTAAGCTACTGCTCCACTTAGACAATATTATAGTTTATACCGCGGGTCAAATCAGCATTAAACAATAGAAAAGACAGCCACATCAGATGGCTGCCTTATAATTAAAGATTTTGTTTTATAAAGTCAAGCGCCTCTTCTACATGGCCCTTTACTTTTACTTTTCTCCATGCTTTTGCCAGGCTGCCTTCTTTATCTATGATAAAAGTTGACCGTTCAATTCCCATATATTCCTTGCCGAAATTCTTTTTTAGTGTCCAGACTCCATAGTCTTCTGCAGTTTTATGGTCCTCATCGGCTAAGAGCAAGAAAGGCAGTCCGTGCTTCTCAATGAACTTTTCATGCCTTTTCAATGGATCTGGGCTTACACCAAGTATCACTGCATCCAGCCCTTCAAAGCTTTCGTGGTGGTCCCTGAAGTCACACGCTTCTGTGGTACAGCCTGGAGTCATGTCCTTTGGATAAAAATAAAGCACAATATTTTTACCTAAAAAATCCGATAGCTTCACAGTTTCTCCATTACTTGCCGGCAAATCAAATTCCGGTGCCTTTTCCCCAATAACTAGAGACATACTAAATCCCTCCAAAATTAAGTGCTATTATAAATAGCCTATCTAATTTTTACGCGGAATACAAATAGTGGGGTCAGACCCCCGGTGCGTTAAAGCGTTAAACCAAGATATAAAGGTTAGTTCCTTTTATGGTCAAAGACGGCTCTTGTCACAAATGCAGCAGGAATCGTATAGCCAACCAATGCCTCTAGAACAGCGATGATTCTTCCTATTCCAATAGGTGCGATATCGCCGTAACCAACTGAAAATAAAGTGATTGCGCTAAAATACATGCTCGATGACATCCGATCGTATGAAGAGCTGCCAGGATTCACGCTCCCGTCAGATAGCACTAACATACCTTTTAGATCAAGCAAATAGTAGAGCAATCCAAAACCCGCCATAACAGTTGCATAAATGAGTGCCAAAGTAATGAAATTTTCAAATGATACTTGCTTCCCCTTTATTTTATGAGGAATAAACAATGCCTTCAGACTTAAGGATATAGCTATAATGATAAGGAAAATTGATATATAAAAAAGCATATCCCTGCCTCTCTTCCTGCACCTCTCACTCCATCTATACGCTCACTGATAAAAGAGTATGCAAGCAAGTCCAGCATGGCGATGATTTTCGCCGGAATGAGAGCTAAGGCTTCTCAGAACCTTTTAACTGGCATGAACCGGATGAAGCAGCAATCGATTCGATTTAGCCAGGCACAAAGCTTCTATTTTACGGTAAAAAACCGCGGCATCTGCTCAATTACCTGCTCCCCGATACCTTTTCACACCTTCATTCCAAATGAAAACGGACAAACTAAAAAAAACAAGCCCTATTACTGGTGTGAAAAAAGAGTAGCCATACCACTCCTCCCTGCCGAGGAAGTAAGCGGCAGGATATACGCCGACGAAGGCAAATGGCAAAATCCATGTAAGTACGAACCTAATCGCTTTGTTATAAATATCGACCGGGTATCGTCCGTAATTTCCGATATTATACATCATTGGCATGATTGATGTCCTCGCGTCCGCCCAGAAGCTGATGCTTGCAATCATTACGAAAATGCCTGCATATACAAGTACGCCCCCTATCACCATAACTACAAAGAGAATTGGATCATACCAGTGGAACTCGAGGTCCAGCCGGCCCCCTGCATAGAACATCACCGCCAAACCTGTCACAGCCCCGAACAATGATTCAAGCTCCATCCGCTCAAGGATGACCTGAAACAGACTGTGTATCGGCCTTGTCAAAATTCGATCCAGCTCTCCTTTTACGATATACCGTTCGTTAAAGTCCCAAATATTGAAAAAGGAAGAAAAGAGCGCATATGGGACGAGGAAAAAACCATAGATGAAGATGATTTCGTCCCGGCTCCAGCCGTTCAGGAAATCTGTATGACCGAAGACCACAAGGATAAAAATCAGGTTAACGGCCTGGAACAATAAATCCGAGAAAAACTCAACAAACATATCAGCTCGATATTCGAGCCTCGTCTTCATATATTGGGCGACATACTGAAAAAACATCCTCACGTAAAACACTTGTCACCCTCCTTGTATGATCAGTTGTTTTTTAGCAATTGCCCAGAGCACCTGGACCGGGACAAGCAGGATCAAAACCCAGACAGCCTGCAAAATGATTCCTTCAATCGCCTCATTGCCAGTGAATCCATTCGTGAAGATCATGCTCGGTATGTAGCTGATTCCCTGGAACGGCAGGAACTTCATGATTTCCTGAGCCCATCCCGGAAAAAAACTGATTGGCAGCAGCAGCCCCGAGAAAAGTTCAATCACTACCCGCTTCGCCCTGATCAATCCTGTATTATTATATAAGAAGAAAGTGGTAATTCCAGTCAGCAGGTTCAACTGTGT
>DMSR01000188.1 GCA_003457145.1 Bacillus sp. (in: firmicutes) | reverse complement strand
TATTTTCAACGCCAAGCTTATCGGCTGTTTCTTTCGCAACATCGATTTCACTGAAGCCATTGCGCTCAAATCCTACGGAGAACGTTTTAATCGCAGGATGATATTCTTTAGCGATTGAAGCAATGATCGAAGAGTCAATTCCGCCAGACAGGAAAGAACCTACTGGCACATCACTGCGCATATGCATCTTCACTGAATCGAAAAGAACGTCCTTGATTTCCTTTATGAACTGATCCTCTGTTTTATGGATTGGTTTGAAGCTTGATTTCCAATAACGCTTAATTTCCATAGGAGAACCGATTTTCTTTGTAAAATAATGACCTGGCTCCAGCTTATGGATACCTTCAGACATTGTATTAGGTTCAGGAACAAATTGATAAGTTAAATAATGCTGCAATGCCTTATAATCAAGGACATCATTTTCCAGCGCAAGAAGGATGCTCTTCTTTTCTGAGCCGAAATAAGTGCGCTCCCCATCTTCGAAATAGAAGAATGGTTTGATTCCAAAATGATCTCGTGCACCATAAAGCATCTGTTCCTGTTTATCCCAAATAACAAACCCGAACATCCCGCGCAATTTATCAACAGCCTGCTCTTTATAAAGGCTGTATAGGGCAATGATCACTTCTGTGTCAGAATGAGTCTCAAACTCAAGCCCTTCTTCTATAAGCTCATCGCGAAGCTCAAGATAGTTATAAATTTCACCATTGAAAATGATCCAGTAACGTTCATTTTCATAAGTCAGCGGCTGATGGCCGCATTCAATGTCAATGATGCTAAGACGGCGGAAACCAAACTGGATATGTTCATCATAAAAATACCCATCATCATCTGGTCCGCGGTGGGTAATGATATCATTCATATTTTTAAACAGCTGCTTTTGCTCACTGCTGAATTCTTGTGCCTTTTCGTGTACACAACCGATAAAACCACACATTATGTACTTCACCTACTCCATTTCAGAAAAAATTTATTTTTCAACACTTCACTCGGAAACATACTATCTAATACTACCACTAATCTATTTAGAATTGCAGTAAAATCTAAGGGAAAATACAGGTAATAATCTATTTTACACCTTTTGGAGCAAAAGCAAACATCTAGCTCCTGAGGCTTCATATATGAGACGGAAAATAAAAACAGGAGTTACATATTTCTATGCAACTCCCGTTTATTCCATTATTGCTGTGCTTGTGTACGTAATGTTTCAGCCTTGTCTGTACGCTCCCATGGAAGGTCAACGTCAGTGCGGCCGAAGTGTCCATAAGCGGCTGTCTGCTTGTAGATTGGTTTGCGTAAATCAAGCATTTTGATGATTCCAGCTGGACGAAGGTCGAAGTTGTTATTAACAACATCAATCAAGACATCTTCGCTAACTTTTCCGGTTCCGAAAGTATCAATGGAGATCGATACCGGGCGGGCAACACCAATTGCATAAGCAAGCTGTACTTCTACTTTTTCAGCAAGTCCTGCAGCTACGATGTTTTTCGCAACGTAACGAGCAGCATATGCAGCAGAACGGTCAACTTTTGTAGGATCCTTACCAGAGAAAGCACCGCCGCCGTGGCGAGCATATCCGCCGTAAGTATCAACGATGATTTTCCGGCCAGTCAAACCTGCATCTCCCTGAGGTCCGCCGATTACAAAACGGCCTGTAGGATTGATGAAGTATTTTGTGTTTTCGTCAATCAATTCTTTAGGTACAACAGGATTGATAACATGCTCTTTAAGATTGCGCTGGATTTGCTCAAGTGAAACCTCTGGATGATGCTGTGTGGAAATAACAATTGTGTCGATTCTGACAGGCTTGTCATTTTCGTCATACTCAACCGTTACCTGAGTCTTTCCGTCAGGACGCAGGTATGGAAGGATCTCTTCCTTGCGAACTTCAGTCAGGCGGCGTGAAATCTTATGTGCCAATGCGATTGGAAGAGGCATAAGCTCTTTTGTTTCATTACAGGCAAAACCAAACATTAAACCTTGGTCACCAGCACCGATCGCATCGATTTGCTCATCTGACATTTGTCCTTCACGAGCTTCGAGTGCCTGGTCAACACCCATAGCGATATCAGCGGATTGCTCATCAATTGACGTTAACACTGCGCAAGTTTCAGAATCGAAACCATACTTTGCTCGTGTATATCCAATTTCCTTAATCGTTTCACGAACGATTTTCGGAATATCTACGTATGTAGATGTTGTGATCTCGCCTGCAACAAGTACAAGGCCAGTTGTAACAGATGTTTCAGCAGCAACACGGGCATTGGCATCCTTTGCAAGGATGGCATCCAAAATAGCATCAGAGATCTGGTCGCAAATTTTATCCGGATGGCCTTCTGTTACTGATTCAGAAGTGAACAAACGACGTTTTGTTGACATCTGATTTCCTCCTCATTTATTGAAATTGATCGAGACTGTCCCAATACAGACCTCGGTTTGATACGGTACTCATTCCCTATGTAGTATGAAATAAACGCTGAGTTTTTATTAGAAAAATTAGTTAAGCATAGAGGTAAAGTTCACTTTTTCTAATCCTACCCATGGGAGCAATGACACCAAAGAAGGCAGATCTCCTGCTGGATAGCACACAATGGTGCCAAAAACCAGCATACAGAGAACAGAAAAAAACAATATAAAAAACCTCTCCATTACTTGAGGAAAGGTTTTAGCTTTAATCCGCGCCTTTCGCTCTTATCGTTCAAGGGCTGTTCCCTTGCGTCAGGTTAGCACCTTTGCCCAGAAAAATCACCTGTTCACAGGGTATTTTTTCTCGTCTAGCAGGTTGCTGGGTTTCATTGGGCCTGTCCCTCCACCAGCTCGGGATAAGAGAGTATCCGTTCAAATCAAAATCATAACGAACCTATAATTACATGTCAATGATTTTCTTCCAAAATAACTGTTTTCATGTCGAATGTCGTAATAAGGGTTGATATTTTTCCAAAAAAATCCAGAAGCCGATTTTAACAGTTAATCATGGCTGTTGATTTTCGTCCCAGTCGCTTCACCTTCCACTACAATCAACAGGGGTTTTAAACATTAAAATGAAGGTTTAACACAGATTGACTTTTATTAAAGGGAGCAGCTGCCATCATCACACTTTTTCCGAAAAAATCGATGCCGGTTGTTCGCAATCCATTTATAGATTGGATTTCCTATCAATGAGGAAAAAGGAATATACATGATTAGCCCTAGCAATAAAGTCACCGGGAACAGCAAAAACATCCTTCTTATTGCATAGTACCCCTTTTGAATGTTACCTCTTTTATCGATAATGTGAATTTCCCTCCGCAATTCAACCGCTTCTATTTTAATCCCCTCATTCAGCTGCTCATATTCCTGCAAGGAGATCCACTCCACCTTATTCAGCCAATCTAATTTTTCCAAGGTCTTTCTGGTCTGTTTGCAAAGCCGGCACGATTTATCATATAAAGCTGTCATTTTAACAGGATTCAAAATAATGTTCACCAACTTTTCATAAGTTTTCTTCATGCTCAATACATAACATACTATATGACTTTTTCATCGTTTATTTTCTTCTATATATATATTATATTACCCTTATGAAAAAGAGAAAATCACGCACCATTAGTATAGACTAATCACTCGAATGTGCTATACTATTAGCGAGATGTAAACACTTTCAGTATATTAATCTAAAAAAGGAAGGTATTCATCAGATGAAAATTGCCGGAGTTTCAAATGACCTATCATCTTTAATCAAAGGAAGCAATATCCAGACCCAGCTTTCTGTACCTCAACTAGTTGAGAAGGTATTGTACCGGAAAGAAGGCCTGTTGACTTCAACGGGTGCAGTAAGGGCCACGACCGGAAAGTACACGGGTCGCTCACCTAAGGATAAATTCATTGTTGAAGAAGAATCAGTTAAAAACAAAATTGATTGGGGTTCGGTTAATCAGCCCATTTCCGAGGAATCATTTACTAAACTTTATAATAAGGTATTGACGTTTTTAAAAGAAAAAGAAGAAGTTTTTTTATTCAAGGGCTTTGCAGGAGCTGATAATAAATACCGCCTCCCAATCCAAGTGATCAACGAGTACGCATGGCATAACCTGTTCGCGCATCAATTGTTCATCAGGCCAAATGAAGCAGAGCTCCTAGAACACGACGCAGAGTTTACAGTCATTTCAGCGCCAAACTTCAAGGCAGACCCTGAAGTGGATGGTACAAACTCCGAGACATTTATCATCGTTTCTTTCGAGCAGCGTGTCGTCCTGATTGGCGGTACTGAATATGCAGGCGAAATGAAGAAATCGATTTTCTCTGTCATGAACTATCTTCTTCCTGAAAACGGGATTCTATCCATGCATTGTTCAGCAAATGTAGGACGTGAAGGCGATGTCGCTTTGTTCTTCGGCTTATCGGGAACAGGGAAGACTACTCTTTCCGCTGATACAAACCGTCGCTTGATTGGTGATGATGAGCACGGGTGGTCAGCCAATGGTGTCTTTAACATCGAAGGCGGCTGCTATGCGAAGTGCATTAATTTATCAAAAGAAAAAGAACCCCAGATTTATGACGCAATCCGTTTTGGTTCCGTCCTTGAAAATGTCGTAGTCAACAGTGAAAGTCGCATTGCTGATTACGATGACGGAACACTTACCGAGAATACACGGGCAGCCTACCCAATCCAGGCCATTGATAATATCGTTGAACCAAGCATTGCTGGGCACCCGAATACAATTGTCTTTTTAACTGCGGATGCATTCGGTGTACTCCCTCCAATTGCAAAATTGACGAAGGAACAAGCTATGTATCATTTCCTAAGCGGGTACACATCAAAACTCGCCGGGACTGAACGTGGCATCACATCGCCTCAGGCTACCTTCTCTACTTGTTTCGGATCACCATTCCTCCCGCTGGAAGCTACAAGGTATGCCGAAATGCTCGGTGCCAGAATTGACGAACACAATTCAAAGGTATATCTCGTTAACACAGGTTGGACCGGCGGAGAATATGGTACGGGGAGCAGGATGAAACTTGCCTTTACTCGTGCCATGGTACAGGCAGCACTAGAAGGCGAACTGAATAATGCCGAGACAGTCAAGGATGAAATTTTCGGATTGGACATTCCACTTCATGTGCCAGGTGTTCCTGATGATGTCCTTCAGCCAGTGAAAACATGGAGTGACAAGAAAGCTTACTATGCAAAAGCAAATGAACTAGCTGAGAAATTCCGCAACAACTTCAAAAAGTTTTCGAATGTACCAACTGAAATCGAAGAAAAAGGCGGACCAGCACCTAAATAGTCAATGAAGGCCATTTCCAGACGGGAATGGTCTTTTTCTAAACGAATAAAAAGTAAGAGAAAAGAGCGCTGAGATTAAAAAACAGGACACAAATTGTGCCCTGCTAGTTAGTGGAGTTCAATGAAATTAGTTGGTACGTAAGAGTGGTTGAATTCTCTGCCCACTCAACCTTTTGAATGACACCGGTGCCTGTAAGTTCACCTTCGACCGTCTTTTTAACCTCGATTGGAATATCAATTGGATAGAGCCTGTAGCCTTCTTTTTTTAAAGAAAAGAAATTGCTTTCGAGCCGCTTTTCCTTGCCTTTCGTGACAATCATTGTATTCAACTCTAATGGCATCCCCATTGTTCTCGCTCCTCATCATGTTCATAATAAAACCATTTTATCATTAATTCCTTTGTACTTTCATCCAATAAGTTAAATCCTCAACAACTTTTCGATTGATGTGGGGAGGAAAGTAATGTGTATATTCATCAAAATACCAGCTTGTAACAGGCTTGTCCAACTCCTTCAGCCTTTTCTCGAGGCGGTGGGAATGTTCGATAGAAACGTTGCGGTCATTTCTCCCATGTATAAGCAGCACAGGTGCCCGCAATTCTTCGATTTGGTATAACGGGGTCCTTAATTTATACTGGCGCGGATACTTTGTCGGTGATCCTCCGATCACCCTTTTCATCATCCTGCGCAGGTCCTTCCTTTCAACATATGTCAAAGACATATCTGTAACCCCGCCCCAAGTTACGATTGAAGCTGCCTCTTGAAACTTGATTCCTGCCAGCAAGGCCATCAGACCGCCGCGCGAAAATCCGAAAATATGGGTTTTTCTTACCCATGGCAAAGATTCCAGAAGCTTGAATCCTGCAAAGGCGTCCAATCGGTCCTCGCCTCCGAAATCCTCGTCACCCTCTCCTCCCTGGTTGCCTCGATAAAAAGGTGCAAATACCGTAAATCCCTGTGAAGCAAATTGGGCAATCCTCGCAGGCCTTACCTTTCCAACATTTTTTATGCCGCCCCGCAAATACAGAAAACCATCGGTGCCGCTTCCATCCACTGGTTTTGCTAAAAGGCCCTTTACTCTTAATCCGCCGGCATAGTAAGTAAGCATCTCAAGCTCAACCTTAGGATTTGGCGAAGGGAATTTATAAGCTGAAATAATTTGACCATCGTTAACCAACTTTCTCACTCCTCTTATATGTTATTTTTTGATTTTTGTACCTAGGCATTCACACATTTTTTCCGGCCTCATACGATATCTTAGGCTGCGTTACAGCCATATCAGTAAACACAGATTTATTAGGAGGCATTTCTATGAAAAATTGGTTTAAAGCTGGGTTACCTCTATTCTTAATTTTCATTCTGATGATCCCTCTTGCTGCCTGCGGGAATGACAAGGAAGAGACAGTCCGCGTAGCAGAAGTAACTCGCTCTATTTTCTATGCTCCTCAATATGTTGCCCTTGAGAAGGGTTTTTTTGAAGATGAAGGATTGAAAATTGAGCTGACCACGACATGGGGCGGCGACAAAACGATGACAGCGGTCCTCTCGAATGCAGCAGATGTCGCACTTGTTGGATCTGAAACATCTATCTATGTGCAGGCTCAAGGTTCGAATGACCCTGTTATAAACTTTGCGCAGCTGACACAAACAGATGGTACCTTCCTGGTATCAAGGAACAAGATTGACAACTTCACATGGGATCTGCTGAAAGGGTCAACCTACCTTGGACAGCGAACAGGCGGGATGCCGCAAATGGTCGGTGAATTCGTAATTAAGAAGCACGGCATTGATCCAAAATCAGATTTAAAAATGATCCAAAATATTGATTATGCTAACATCCCTAATGCTTTTGCTTCCGGTACTGGAGATTTCGTCCAGTTGTTCGAGCCAACTGCAAGCTTGTTTGAAAAGGAAGGCAAGGGATATATTGTTGCATCATTTGGAACAGAGTCCGGCCATGTTCCTTATACCACATTTATGTCCAAACAAAGCTATATGAAGGAAAATCCTGAAACAATCGAGAAGTTCACTCGCGCAATTTACAAGGGTCAGCAGTGGGTTGAGGCTCACAGCGCAAAAGAAATAGCTGCGGCCATCCAGCCTTATTTTAAAGATACCGAATTAGATTTAATTGAAGTGGTCGTAGATCGATATAAGAGCCAGGGTTCATATGCGACAGATCCAATTTTAGATGAGGAAGAATGGAATAACCTGCAGGCGATCATGGATGAAGCAGGGGAACTCCCTAAAGAAATCAGCCACGATACTCTAGTTAATACGGAGGTCGCCGGTAAAGTCATGAAATAACAGGAGGTAGCAGCCAATGGACTTTTTAACACTAAGGGGAATCCATCACACCTACTTTACAAACACATCTGCCACCACCGCCTTAAATGATGTTTCACTCGAAGTCCAGGAGGGGGAATTTGTCTCCTTCCTGGGTCCGAGCGGCTGCGGTAAGACAACATTACTCTCAATCATTGCTGGATTGATTGAACCGACTGAGGGGATAATCACGCTTGAAGGAAAACCAGTCAAGGAAGCCTCTAGTAAAATGGGCTATATGCTGCAGCAGGATTATTTGTTTCCCTGGAAGACGATAAAAGAAAACATCTTAATGGGCTTGAAAATAAGCGGTAAGCTAAACGACTCGAGAATAAGAGAGGTGTTATCCTTACTGCAGGAGATGGGCCTGGCTAATGTGGAGTCACTTTATCCAAAACATCTCTCGGGAGGCATGCGCCAGCGTGTGGCCCTGGTTCGTACATTGGCCACTGAACCTAAGCTGCTCATGCTCGATGAACCGTTCTCTGCTCTGGACTATCAGACGAAGCTTAAACTCGAAGACCTGGTCGCAGATACCTTCAAAGCCTTTGGCAAGACAGCCGTACTCGTTACTCATGACATAGGGGAAGCAATTGCTATGAGCGACCGGATTTTCCTTTTTTCACCACAACCCGGAAAATTGCATAAAACGTTTATCATTCCTGAAGAGTTAAGGGTATTAAGACCTTTTGAAGCAAGGAACCACCGATTTTATACTGAACTATTCCAGACTATATGGAAGGAGTTGGAGTCAATTGAGCCCGCAGAAGAATACTGAACTCCTCCATAAACAGTACCTGAAGAACCTGAGCCGTGAGAGAAAGGTTGTCAGATTGTATCAGCTGTTAATCTTCATTGCCTTTTTTTCAGGCTGGGAAATCTCAAGCCAAAATAAATGGATCGACCCACTCCTTTTCAGTTCTCCCTCAAAGATTTGGAATCTGCTGATCGATAAATCTATTGACGGTTCACTCCTTGTAAACATCGGAGTGACCCTGACTGAAACTGTTTTAGGTTTTATCCTAGGCACACTTCTTGGCACTATGCTAGCAGCACTACTATGGTGGTCACCAATGCTTTCGAAAATATTGGATCCGTATCTTGTTGTACTTAATTCAATGCCGAAGGTTGCCTTGGGTCCAATATTAATCGTTGCTCTTGGCACAAATTTAACTTCAATTGTAGCGATGGGCGCGATCATATCAATCATTATCACGACGATTGTTGTTTATACAGCTTTCAAGGAAGTCGACCCCAATTACCTTAAGGTATTGCAGACCTTCGGCGCCTCGAGGACGCAGTGCTTTAAGGAAGCGATTCTGCCCGCTTCGTTCCCGACAATCATTTCAACACTTAAGGTCAATGTCGGTCTTTCATGGGTAGGGGTCATCGTTGGGGAATTCCTTGTGTCAGCAAAGGGACTGGGCTATATGATCATCTATGGATTCCAGGTCTTCAACTTTACACTCGTATTCCTGTCCCTATTCGTCATCGCAGTATTTGCGACTTTGATGTATCAGCTCGTTGAAATGCTAGAAAGAAAATTGATAAAAAGTGACCAATGATCAACCGGGCATCATGTCCGGTTTTTTAATTCCTGAATGATTGCTGTTTATTTTTCGCTTCATAAAGACATTTATAAAAGATATGCATTTAGGAAATAGCAGTAATTACGGGTCCTTCAATTAGCCTTTTTAACGGACAGGCTTTTGCGTGCCTCTCTCCTTATCCTATTACACCCTGTTCAATCAACCATTCTAGGCTACGTTTCACTACATCGTCTTTCATAATGAAGCTGTATTGGTCACTCATTCTTTCACTGAGCAAATCTCCATTAACAAGCTGAGGGCCGTTTGTTTCGTAATAATCAGTCTGCTCGATAACCTTTTCTATATCTGCATAAAAAATCCGTTTAACAAATGTTACACCTTCATTTTTTACCTTGTACTCCCCAACGCTATCAAGACTCTTTACTACCCCACCCGTTTCCTCAAAAACCTCACGGCGGGCCGCGTCTTCAGGTGTTTCCCCTTCCTCTACTTTTCCACCAGGGAATTCAAGGCCTCTGATTTTATGCTTTGTCAGCAGCCAGTTCTTTTTATATTGGCAAATGACGAAAATATGCTTTGGCATCTCAGCAAATGCATTATCTTGAAACGCGAGCGTTACCTCTGCACCATTGATATCGAGAAACTGTTCCATTTATAAAACCTCTCCTATGACTAGCACTTAATTTAAGCATCCGTATTCTTAATAGGTGTCAGGGCTCTTTTCGAGTCGCCTTCCTGTCAGAAGTCTCCCTGGGTTCGGACAACTTCT
>DMSR01000009.1 GCA_003457145.1 Bacillus sp. (in: firmicutes) | reverse complement strand
AGGCTGTTTTCGCATTGATTGTTGTTTTTTGTACCATCTCTAAAATCTCAACCCTAATAGGTATCGGTGCTCTTTACGAGGAGCCTTCTGAACTGAGAAAGCGTGAAAATCCAGAAGCCAATTTTTACTATTGGTTGAAAAAGCAACAAAGTTTACGAAAAGAGCTTACTTAAAAGGAGGATGAAATGGTGGAGCCGGGAGTAACAGTAAAAAACGTTGATCAAAACCCTTTAGGACCAAAAAAGCTGAACCGCCTGACTGCATTCATGGCTAATAAAAAGAAATTATCTCTGAATGTGTTTGCCTGGCTGTTCTTGCTTCCTTATTTGCTTTTTTATGTATGGTTCATGCTCTTTCCGATTACAAAAGGGTTTATCGTCAGCCTTCATGAATGGACGATAGGGAATGACAGAACATTTATAGGGCTAGGAAACTATCAGATGATGTTCAAGGATGCTTTTTTTTGGGAGGCTCTCGGCAACACGGTTTTCTTTGTGGTCATTTCCACTCCGACATTGGTTGTCACAGGAATCATTCTTGCCTTGATAGTTAATTCCAGGTTGAGAGGTACGACATTTCTCAGGTCATCCTTCTTCCTGCCGCACATCCTGTCCATATCCGTCATCAGCAGCATCTGGGTATTTGTTTTGCAGCCATATACTGGATTCCTAAATTCTATATTGCATAAATTAGGCGTCAGTGAAGAGATCTTTTGGCTCGACAGCACGAACCTGGCATGGGTATCGATCCTTATGGCTACGATTTGGTGGACAGTCGGCTTTAACATGGTTTTATTCCTGGCAGGGCTGCAGGAAATCCCGGATGATTATTATGAAGCGGCAAGGATAGATGGGGCAAATAGCTGGCATTGTTTCCTTTATATCACCTTGCCTTCATTGAAAGGGGTCATTTTATTAGTGGTTGTCCTTCAATCAATCGCTTCCTTCAAGCTGTTCGGCCAGTCCTATCTAATGACGAACGGAGGGCCCGGCACCTCGACAAGGACACTGGTTCAGTACATTTATGAGACGGGCTTTATCAGCAATCAAATGGGGCTTGCTTCAGCCATGTCATATATCCTTTTCTTAGTGATGATTGTATTTGCTGTTATACAGTTTAAATTCCTTTCAAAGAAAGAGTAATCTGGAGGAGATAAAAATGGAATTGAAAACGCAGAGGTTGAGACCAGGACGATCATTCCTCTATATTTCGAGCTATGCGCTTGTCATTGTTTGGCTAGTGCCGCTGCTATGGATGATCCTTACTGCCATTAAGCCGGATGGCAGCCCTGTAACTGTTCTGACAGAACTGATCAAACCGCCTTTTACAATGGACAATTATAAGTACGTCTCTGAAAATGCCTCCATCTGGAGATGGACTTGGAACAGCGTATATATAGCTTTCGTCACGACCTTCCTGACATTGCTGCTGACTTCAATGGCTGCCTATGTAATTTCAAGGGTGCCGTTCAAAGGGAATAAATTGGTTTTCTGGATTATTATTGCCGGCCTGATGGTACCAACCGAAGCAACGATCATCCCTTTGTTCCTGATGATGGTGGATAACGGGATGATTAATAGCTATGGGTCGATCATCTACCCAAGTGTTGCTGCTCCTTTAGGTGTATTGATCTTAAAGCAATTCTACGACTCGATCCCAAATGAGCTCGTTGAAGCGGCTGAAATAGACGGTGCAAGTAAACTAAGGATCTGGTGGAGTATTTTCCTGCCTTTGTCACGCTCCTCTATGGCAGCACTTGGGATTTTCACATTCATCAGTTCCTGGAATAACTTTCTGTGGCCATTCCTTGCAATCAGCGAAGAAAAGATGATGACTCTTCCGGTTGGGATTCCGCTTTTTCAAAGCGGGTATGCCGCTGAACTGACCATCCCGATGGCAGCCAATATGCTGGCAAGCCTTCCTGCGCTGCTGGTATTCATCATTTTCCAGAAACACATTATTAAAGGAATAACGATGACAGGAATCAAGTGACGACAAAACTTACTGCTTAGTGGAGGATGACAATGAGAGAGAAAATAGATTTAAATGGTATTTGGGATTTTCAGATTGATCCGCTCAACGAAGGAGAATTTTCTGGCTGGGCCGAAGGGGGCGTGCCGGAACCCCGGGTCGTCGAGGTACCTCATATATGGCAAAGGGAAGGTGCGGACCTCCTAAATTACAATGGGTTGGCCTGGTATGTTAAGCGTTTTGGGTTTTCGCGTGATTCAAATCGTGTATTTCTACTTTTTGGCGCAGTTGATTACCAGGCAAGGGTGTGGCTTAACGGCCAATTTGTCGGCGAACATGAAGGTGGGTTCACTCCATTTGAGTTCGACGTTACTGAGCTGATTCACACGGATAAGGAAAATGTCCTCGCTGTAAGAGTCTATGATCCAGAAGATAATGCCGAAATTCCAATCGGCAAGCAGGGCAGCTGGTATACAAGGGTCAGCGGAATCTGGCAGAGTGTTCTTCTCGAGAAAAGGCCGGAAACCTTCATCAGCAAGGTAAAAGTGACCCCGGATATCGGCAGTAAGCAGATAAAGGTAGAGTTTAGCATTGACGGCGATTTTGCTGACCAGCGGGGAATTGAATTTAGAGTTAGGAACCACTTGGAGGAAAAGGCTATAGTCCTGAAGCGGATGACCGTTGCCTCTAGAGGCCGACAGTCACAAGTGATCGATCTGCCTGACCCGGTCCTGTGGGAACCAGAATGTCCCCATCTCTATGATTTAGATGTAAGGCTGGAGGGAACAGGTTTTGCGGACGTCCAGACGGCCACCTTTGGAATGAGGAAGGTTGAGTATAAGGATGGAATGGTGTTGTTGAATGAACGCCCTGTCTATATCCGCGGTGCACTCGACCAGGCGTTTTATCCGGACACCGTATATGTTGCTCCGTCTGAGGATTATATCAAGAATGAAATCACTTTGGCCAAGAAAATGGGCTTTAATCTCCTCAGGAAGCATATAAAGGTTGAAATCCCCCAATACTTGTATTGGGCCGATCGCATGGGAATGCTCATTTGGGCAGAGCCGCCGAATTATGTGAAATTCACCCAGCAGGCTCGCACGAGATTCCAGGATGAAATGACGGCAATGATGGAACGTGACTATAATCACCCTTCAATCATTATCTGGTCCATTTACAATGAAGAATGGGGTCTCGAATGGGATTTGCGCAATGATCCTGTAAAACAGCAGCATGTTGATGAAATGTACGATTATGTTAAGCAGCTGGATACGAGCCGGCTGATTTGTGACAATTCCGGCTGGACACACGTAAAAACCGATATTAACGACCATCATCGATATTTCGTATGCCCTGACCAGCTCGAGGCCTGGGAAGAGGATCTTGATGAATTCGTCATCGGCAATCCTGACGCGAACTTTGTAGACGGCTATCACTCAAATGGGGAGCCGATCATTGTCTCGGAGTTTGGCGTCTGGGGTCTTCCAAGTCTGGAAAAGCTGAAAGAGCATTATGGCGGCGAGCCATGGTGGTTTATCAACCAGGGAGAGGAATCACATCAGGAAGACTACAAGAAACCGACAACAGGTATGGTGAACTTCGCAAAATATCGACTGGATGAGATCTTTGGTTCGTTTGAAAATCTTGCGATTGCCTCGCAAAAAAGAATGTTCAGGGCTGTCAAATCGGTGATTGAAGAAATGAGGAAACGTCCTGCTATTGCGGGTTATGTCGTAACTGAATTCACAGATATTGAGTGGGAAACGAATGGATGGCTCGATTACCTGAGGAATCCTAAAGAGGGATTTGAAGAGCTGGTAAATTTCAATGGGCCCATCGCGGTAATGGCTGATTCTCTCAATCATAATCTGTGGTCTGGTGACAATGAAACCTTTGACCTTATTATTTCGAATAATGCACGAAAGTCTTTTTCTGCTTCGCTTGATTGGTCCATTCCTGGTACCGAAGCTAGCGGGACGTTTGAAGTAAATTCAACAGGGGAAACATTCCTTGAATTAAAGAACGCGGTATCCTTTTCAGTACCGGAAGTTAAGCAATCAGGATCGTATGTTTTAAAATTGGCTCTGGCTAGCGAGGGGGAACTCATTGCCGAGAATCACGAGGAGCTGACAATCACCCCGAAGGTTAAAAAAGAACACGGGATCATTTCTGTTTACAGCATGCCAGATGCATTCAAGCGCCAGCTTGAGATGAATGGATACGAGCTTNNTGAAGAAGCAAGCATGAGTCTCGATGTTGTGACCGTAACGGACCGTCTGGATAAGGAAATCCTGAAATTCATCCATGATGGAGGGAAAGTCGTTTTCCTTGCTGAGGATGGAGATCATATAGACAATAAAGGTCAGTTCACCTTCAGAGAGCTGCCGGCTGGCGAAAGCTGGCCGCGGGCATCCTCGTTCAACTTCGTTAACACAGCTAAATTTTCAGGTGTGCCGCTGCAGCCGGAAATGGGCTGGGAGGTTGACAGGCTGATACCCGATTATGTTGTCCCATTCAGTGATTATAAGAAAACAGCCAGCCGCCGGACAATCAATATGTATGGCAACTCCAGCCTTGCGGATTCAGCTGAAATCGTATCAGGCTATTTCCAGGGTTGGATTGGCCAGGTCGGAGGTTCGATGGTAGTCCAGAACATTGGCAAGGGAACAGTTTCCTTAACTACCTGGAAGCTTAAAGAAACTTATGGGCTCCATCCGATTGCCACGCAGGTATTTGATAAATTAGTCACCAACCTTGCTGTGTCCGCAAACAGTATTCGAACCGCTACCATTTAATTAGACCGCGGCACCTGCCCCTTCCATCCGGAAGGGGCGTTTTTTTCGGTGATAATTTCTGTCCGCTGCGATGCAGGAAGGGAGAGAAAGAAGATCTTAATGATGAATGTATCGCACTATATCCCGCAATGGCTAGCCTTTTACTGGAATCATTTAATGCATTTATAGTTTGTGTAAAAAGCATTGTAAATTCCCGCACTTTTTGATCAAGTTCTAGAGAATTTTTTACCATGAGTAAGATTGGTGGCCGTCTGCATTCAGTTGGACGTAAACACTGCTAGAGAGAAAGAAATGAAAAAATCATGCAAGTTTTTCTAAATCGTGGGCAACATAACAGCAGACCCGTGCAACAGGTCTTACAAAACAAGAAAAGAAAGGGGCTTTTACTTATGAAGAAAAAGCTATTAATGTTAATCGGTGGCTCATTGCTATCGGCTATGTTCCTTGCTGGCTGTGCGAATGATCAGGATCCTCCTCCGGATGATGATGTGATTGAAGAGCCAGCTGACAACAATGGAGATATGATGGACGAGAATAATGGAAATGGTAATGATGGCGGCATGGTCGATGACGAGAACAACGACGTCAACACTGACGAAGATGGCGACATGATGCAGGATGAGAACACACAAGGTGAAGATGCTGTTGAAGATAACCTTGATATGAACGACAAAGACGATAAAGACAAGTAATGAAGCAACGGGCAGGAGAATTCCTGCCTATTTTTTTATTGATGCTGTAAATAATAAACTATATAAAAAAACTTCAGCTGAACACTCAGCTGAAGTCTGGTTTAAACTTTTTTGGGAAGCACGATTTTCGGCCGTGAAATGAGTTTTTCCCTGAATTCCGATAGCAATTGATCGCCTGTGAAGCCCTGTTCCAGAAGGTGCTCCAACAGTTTTTCCGGATAATCGCTCTTCGGTTTTGTCAGCTTTCCGGTAAGAAGGATGCTTGCATGTTTTTTAAGCTTTTTCACACAGCACACTTTAGTCACGAAAGCAGCTGGATCGTTCTCTCTTTTCGTGATGACGGCTTGAACGATGATTTCTTTATCATTCAGGCTGCAATTCTCAAAATACGGAATATACTTGTGATCAACAAAAGCTTCTACAAGCCAGGTCCCTTTGTCATCCTCTTTATTTATGATAAGGCCATCCTCCATGTCGATATCTACCAAAGAATCATCATCAGCAAGCTGCATTGAAACCAACTTAAACGTCTTCATGTCAAAACACCTCCCACAATACTTGTCCAAATTATATCACAGTGTGCACAGAAAACGAACAGATGTAATTTTGTCGAAAAAAAATGGTTGATAGTAGTAAAAGTGAGTTTTTTCCATATTGGTTGAACGGGAAATTCACTTATGGGCTGAGAGAAAGCCGACCAGAGTCTATTTTTAGGGTCATTTTGATCATTTTCGACATTTTACATGGTATCTAGACAGGCATATGATAGTGCTAGAACGGAGAAAGGAGATGATAAGGTGATTAATCAAGTGACACTGGTAGGAAGGCTGACCAGGGACCCTGAGCTGAAGTGGACACCGGACGGCAAAGCGGTGGCTAATGTTACACTTGCGGTGAACAGGCATTACAAAAATCCAAACGGGGATTTCGATGCTGATTTTGTTAATTGTACTCTTTGGAAGAAAACGGCGGAAAACACAGCCCAGTATTGCAAGAGAGGGTCTGTGATTGGTGTGACGGGCCGGATCCAGACCCGGCATTACGAGAATCAGGAAGGGCGGCGAGTATATGTAACGGAAGTGGTCGCTGAAGGAGTCAGGTTTTTAGGTGCAAAGCAAAACAAAGAGAGCTTCGAGCCAAGGGAAAGCAGCCAAGGCTTTACCCCGGCACAGGAAAGGGAGGAACTTCCTTTTGCGTAATGAATCTGAATCAATCGAAAAGCTGCTTGTCAGCCTGATCAAAATGGTTGGAAAGACAAATGAGAAGGTCGACGAGCTCACGAAGCGCGTCCGCCAGCTGGAGATTGCCTCGAAAGAACAAAAGTACAACCGCGTCTACTCCTTCATAGCCGAACCGCCTAGCCCATCCTCTAGCTTCGGGAAAAAAGAATACTCAAACCAATAGAACCTGCAGGCCCTGCACACACGAACCACGAAAAAACCTCACAAAGAAGCTTCAGAGAGAGAAAATCAATAATCTATCTCCAATACCCCCTCACTTTTTTATGCCGGCTGGTTCAGCCGGCTTTTCTTGTTTAAATCCATTTTATAAAAAAAGCCAGCACCATTAACAGGTGCTGGTTCATTCAATTTAAGACAAAAACACCAATTCATGCAGCTCGTCAGTCGACAGCTCAGTGATCCAGCTGTCGCTCTGGATGATCTGGTCATTCATTGACTGCTTCTTCTCAAGCATCGCGTCGATTTTTTCCTCAAGTGTTCCGGTACTGATCAGCTTATGCACATGGACGAATCGGCTCTGGCCAATCCGGTAAGCCCGGTCAGTCGCCTGATTCTCAACAGCTGGATTCCACCAGCGGTCATAGTGAACAACATGGTTGGCAGCCGTCAAATTCAGCCCTGTTCCGCCAGCCTTCAATGACAGCAGGAATACTGGGAATTCACGATTCTGGAATCTTGTGATCAAGTCATCACGCTTTGCCTTGGGAAGGCTGCCGTTCAGGAACGGCACGTCGATGCCAAATTCTTTTTTCAGAGAGGACTGG
>DMSR01000375.1 GCA_003457145.1 Bacillus sp. (in: firmicutes) | reverse complement strand
TAGCTTTTTTCACTGTATAGTATTGCTTACGATTATTTTGTGTCATACCATGTAGGCCCATATGAAAAGTCCACCTTTAGCGGAACTTTCAGCTCTATGGCATTTTCCATAACATCCGGAACAATTTTGATAAGCTTGTCAATTTCATCTTTTGGAGCCTCAAAAATCAGTTCATCATGCACCTGGAGCAGGAGTCTGGTTCTCAGATTCTCCTCTTTCAGCCTATCTGCCATTTCAATCATTGCTTTTTTAATAATGTCTGCAGCGCTTCCCTGAATGGGGGTATTCATGGCGGTTCGTTCAGCAAAGCTCCTCAAATTAAAATTCCGGCTAGTGATTTCAGGGATGTACCGGCGGCGATGCAGCAATGTCTGGACATAACCTTTTTGTTTGGCATCCTTTACAATTTCATCCATATAGCCCTGGACCCCCGGATAGCTCTCAAGATAACGATCGATAAACTCTCCAGCTTCCTTCCTGGAAATTCCGAGGCTTTGTGACAAACCATAATCGCTGATTCCATATACAATTCCAAAATTAACAGCTTTCGCATGCCGGCGCATATTTGAGGTGACTCCCTCTTTATCTACCTTGAACACTTCCATTGCCGTTTTCGTATGGATATCCATGTCATTTTTGAATGCTTCAATTAATTTTTCATCTCCAGCAATATCTGCTAGTACCCGCAGTTCTATTTGGGAATAATCAGCAGCAAAGATTACCCAACCTTCTTCTGAAGGAACAAAAGCCTGCCGGATTTTCCGGCCTTCTTCAAGGCGAATCGGGATGTTTTGAAGATTGGGATCAGTGGAGCTTAATCTTCCTGTCTGGGTTAATGCCTGGTTGAATCGTGTATGGACTTTTTTCGTTTCTTTATTAACAACTTTTTGCAGACCCTCGATGTATGTCGATTGCAGCTTGCCCAGCTGGCGATAATTAAGAATCTCTTCGATGACTTCATGTTTAGGAGCCAGTTTTTCAAGTACATCAGCAGAAGTGGAATAGCCAGTCTTTGTTTTCTTCACAGCAGGCAAGCCAAGCTTTTCGAACAGGATGATACCTAACTGCTTTGGCGAATTAATATTGAATTGTTCACCTGCATGCTCAAAGATCCTTGCTTCAATATCCGCAAGGCGACCACTGATTTCCTCTCCCATTTTATCAAGGCGCTCCATGTCCAGCTTGACTCCGAGGTATTCCATATCTGCCAGAACGAGTGACAAAGGCATTTCAAGACTGTTAAACAGCTCATATTGATCATTTTCCCATAATTCATTTTCTAGCTTTTCCTTTAATACTGCCATTACATCCGCTTTACGGACTAGATGTTCTCCAAGTACCTCTTCTTCGGGGACTTTCCGTTTCGCACCTTTTCCGTAAACCGTTTCATCAGATTGTACAGTCATAAATCCGTGCTGTTTTGCAATAGCAGCTAAATCATCGGGAGATTCTGACGGATTAATAATATAGGAAGCAAGCGCAACATCGAAGTCAGCGCCTTTAAGGTGGATACCGTGATGCCTTAGTGAAACTTCAGAACGCTTGGCATCATATACGGTCTTCTTTTTTGTTTCATCTTCTGCCCAATTCTTGAAATCCTTAGAGTCTAGCGCTGCTTTTGCCGGAAGATAGTAGCTTCCTTTTTCGCTTACTACCGCAAAGCCAATTATATCTGCATAATGATAATTATCCTCGAGGACCTCTACATAAAAAGAAGTTTCACTTGCAAACATGTCTGAACTGATTTTATCCTGGCGGATAAATTCGATGTCTTCAAGTTCAATTGGGTTACCTGAATCAACATCTCCGCCAAGCTTTTCTATCAATGAATTAAAGCCCAGCTCCTTAAAGATTTTCAGGACATTTTCTTTTTCGGACCCTTCATATTCAAGTTCATCAAGGGATACTTGTACTGGGGCCTCCCTCGTTATGGTGGCAAGTTCCTTGCTCATGACAGCCTGATCTTTAAATTCGGCAAGCTTTTCCTGCAGTTTTTTTCCGCTTACCTTATCGATGGATTGAAGCAGATTTTCGAGAGTCCCATATTCTTTAAGCAATTTTATTGCTGTTTTTTCACCAACTCCAGGAACACCTGGTATATTATCTGATGCATCCCCCATAAGACCCTTCATATCGATGATTTGACCAGCACTTAAGCCGTACTTCTCCAGGATATGTGCGGGTGTATACTCCTCGATATCAGTAATGCCTTTCCGTGTAATGTTAACTGTCGTCGTATCCGAGCTTAACTGGGTTAAATCCTTATCACCAGAAATAACCTTCGTTTCATAGCCTTCTTTTTCAGCTAATAAACTTAGAGTTCCGATGATATCATCCGCTTCGTAATTTTCAAGCTCATATTGAGCGATCCCATAAGCCTTCAGTAATTCACGGATAAATGGAAATTGCTCAGATAGCTCAGGTGGAGTCTTTTGCCTTTNNTTTATATTCACTAAAGGTTTTATGCCTGAAGGTCGTTTTACCGGCATCGAAAGCCACCAGGATATGAGTTGGCTTTTCATCCTCAAGAATTTTCAAAAGCATCATTGTAAATCCGTAAACTGCATTCGTATGTATTCCCTTTTCATTATTAAGAAGCGGAAGCGCAAAGAATGCGCGGTAAGCAATACTGTTTCCATCGATCAGTACAAGCTTTTTAGACATGTAATATTATTCCCCCCTGATTTAATAGCTAAGGCTCATTGCATAACGGAACTCCGGCTAAGGTCTGAAGCTTTTGGCAGACCGGTGCGAGCCTGGAAAAACCTTTAAGCAAAAGAAACGGTTCATCCTATTNNGCACTTCAAACCACATAAGCTGATTGTAATTAGCTCCCTATTCGGCGTACATATCCGATCAAATTAAAAAAAGGCCGTTAAATTACTTCCTATTTTATCATGAGATAAGATAGAAAGAAAAATAACGGCCTTGTTAGAAGGCTGGCGTTCCTTTAGGAATTAATTTGTATAGCCCATCAGCAGCCTTGCATACGGTGAGTCGGAAGGAAGCACGATTACTGTTTCCCCGTTGATCGTCTTCTTATATGATTCTAATGTCCGGAACATCGAGTAGAATTCCGGATCTTTTGAAAAGGTTTGATTATACACCTTTGCTGCTTCCCCTTCGCCTTCACCTCTGATTGTTTCAGCGTCCGCAGATGCCTTTGCAAGGATTTCCTTGACCTCACGATCTGTTTGGGCAATGATTCTGTTCTTTTCAGCATCTCCCATAGAAAGGTATTCTTGCGCTTTTGATTGACGTTCTGAGATCATCCTTGTAAATACAGACTGTTCATTTTCTTCAGGTAAGTCAGTTCTCTTCATACGAACATCCGTAACCATGATCCCGTAATTGTCACCCGTTAACAGCTCGTTTACTCTTTTTGTCACCCGGTCATTTAAAGAACCTCTGGATGAATTTTCATCATTGATGATTTCATCGTAGTTCAACCGTCCAAGTTCAGAACGCACAACCGAATAAATGAATTCTTCCATCTTTGATTCGGCCCCTTGCACTGTCCTTGCATTTGATATCATCTTTTTAGGGTCTTCTATTCTCCAAATCGCATAATTGTCAATTAATATCCTTTTTTTATCCATCGTGTTAATTTCCGCCTGGGAAACATCATAAGTCATCTGGTACTTTGGCAAAGTTGTCACACTTTGAACAAAGGGGAATTTGTAGCTAAGCCCTGGTTCCTCAATAATCCTAACTACCTCTCCAAATTGGCGGATCACTTTATACTCACCCTGCTTAACGATGAAAACGTTAGTGAAAATAAAAACAAGCACGGCAATGAGGAGGATCAGGAACATGCCAAGCTTCGTATAATTTCTCCAATTGCCTGTACCGCCAGTGCGCTCCTTAAAATCAATGATCTTTTGATCAGCCATTATCCTTCTCACTGCCTTCCTTCTCTGACTTAGGTTTTTCAGTCTCAAGCGGACGAATCGGGAAATATTTCAGTGTGTTTCCCTCGTCATTCATGATGTAAATCTCAGATCCGGGCAATACTTGTTCAAGAGTTTCAAGAATAAGCCGCTGTCTTGTTATTTCAGGGTTTTGCTTATATTCCACAAACAGTTTATTGAATACTGCAACGTCCCCTCTTGCCCGTTCAATCCTGGCAGCTTTTTCACCTTCTGCTCGAGAGATCAAGGCGTCTTTTTCCCCCTGAGCTTCGTTGAACTGTTTATTGCGGTATTTTTTTGCCTCGTTTATTTTTGTATTCATTGTTTCTCTGGCGTCGGTAACATCCGTAAACGCCTTTCGAACTTCTTGATTAGGGAGCTCGACATCCTGCAGCTTTACTCCAAGAATCGATATTCCCATATCATATTTTGTTACGAGCGAAGAAAGTAAATCACGGACATCAGCTTCGATTTCAGCCTTTCCCGACGTCAATGCATCATCTATTTTTGAATTGCCGATAATACTGCGGACAGAAGCAGAAGTGGCACCATAAAGTATTTCCCTTGGANNATCCGCATTATATAAGTATTTTGCCGGATCAGTAATTTTCCACTGGACGACAAGGTCAGCAAGCACAATATTTTCATCACCAGTAATCATTTTGGTCTCATCAGGAAAATCTTTAATCTCTCCATCTTTTTGTTCATAGCCAAACTGAAGACTGAATGTCTCTTTTGATAGCGTTTCGACTGTTTGAACTGGCCAAGGAAGTTTGAAGTGCAATCCCGGTTCGCTGATACCCTCCTCCACTTTACCAAACGTCAATATAACAGCCTGTTCAGATTCATCGACGGTATACCAGGTTGTAAGTGCTACTAGACCTAAAACAATGGAAAGGACAACTGTTCCACTTATCAGGTAAATCCTTTTTAAGCTAACCATTCTATTCCCCTCTTTTCTGTACTTCTGTCTATATGTGTTACGTAAAATGGCATAAAAAAGTTTCAAAAGAATCATATTCCAAATNNAGCTTTTTTAACAATGGAAAATAGACACAAGCGGGGTCTGCTTGTGTCTACTCCATGCTCCTTGGATGAAGGGGGCTTACTAATGATTGTAGCAACCAAGCGTTAAGGAAAAATGAACTCCTTGTAAAGGTATTGTAAATGTTGGTTTTGATTCCTATAACAGCAAAAAACCGATCGATACAATCGACCGGCTCAACAATTCGTTATTTTTAAACTTCCTCACCAGGGGATTACACATTAACGAGGGAAGGCTTTAAAGAGTCTTATCGTAAAAGTTGTTCCCTTGCCTATCTGGCTCGTGACTTCTATATTTCCTTTATGTGCTTCGACGATATGTTTAACTATCGCCAATCCTAGTCCTGTTCC
>DMSR01000266.1 GCA_003457145.1 Bacillus sp. (in: firmicutes) | reverse complement strand
ATTATCTGGGCATTTACGATTTGAATTTTGAAGCAGTTCCAAATACGCTGCATGAAAACAACACTGAGCAAATTGGGATTGCGCTTTACTCGGAATATATCATTCCATTCGAACTTACATCCGTGATCCTGCTTGTTGCGCTGATCGGTGCGATTGTATTGGCACGCAAGGATGACGAAAAGGAGGGGGAAGAGGAATGAGTTCTGTTCCAGTTTCAGCCTTTCTCGCGCTTGCACTTATTCTTTTTTGCATCGGATTGTACGGTGCTTTGACAAAACGAAACACGGTTATTGTACTGATCTCGATTGAATTAATGCTGAATGCAGCCAATATCAATCTAGTAACCTTCAGCAAGTATGGGATGAACCCGTCCATCACTGGCCAGGTTTTCGCTCTGTTCGCGATTGCGATTGCAGCAGCAGAAGCGGCTGTGGGACTTGCAATTCTTATTGCCCTTTACCGCAACCGCAAAACGGTCAATATCGATGAAATGAATCAGTTGAAAAATTAATCAGGCCACCAGGCGCCCATTCAGGCATGCCGTTGGCTAACGTATGTAAGTTTCTTGTAGCTGGACTGCCCCGTAAAATGCGGGCCTCAATCTGACGGGCGTATGAATGAAGGCTGTTTTCGCATGGATTGTTGCTTTTGAAATAAATTATATCCGTATGCTTTGGCTTCGGGCTCTGTTTAAGATGCTCCTAACCCAATAAAACGTTAAATACCGTAAAAATCCAGTAGCCGATTTATACTTTCGGATGTGAAAGCAACAAAAATACGAAGAGAACCTAAATGAAAGATAACGCACGTTCAAAAAAGGGGATTGTGATATTAATGGAGAATGCTTGGCTCATTCCGCTTTTCCCGCTTGTATCCTTTATATTCCTTCTTCTATTCGGTAAAAGGCTGAAAGAAGCAAGTGCCTTTGTAGGAATTCTATTGACACTTGCCTCACTGGTATACTCCATTCTGGTGCTGATCGAGCGCTTGGCGGAGCCGACCTATAAAGCTGAAACCGTATGGCTGACCATAGGGGATTTACAACTAACTGCGGGCTTTGAAGTAAACCAATTAAACGCATTGATGCTGGTGATCGTATCTCTTGTCAGCTTCCTTGTACATACCTATTCAAAAGGATATATGCATGGTGATGAACGAATCCCGGTTTTCTATGCTTATCTAGGACTATTTACTTTTNNTGGTCGGTGTAGGTTCATTCCTGTTGATCGGATTCTATTTTTACAAAGAAAGCGCCAAAGCGGCTGCAAAGAAAGCCTTCATCATGACCCGTATCGGGGATGTAGGACTGCTGATCGGGATGATTCTATTATTCTGGCAAACTGGCAGCTTCGAATATGATGAAATTTTTGCTGCAGTTGAAGAAGGCGCTGTTTCTGGCACGATGATTACATTGACAGCCATCCTGATTTTCGTCGGGGCAATGGGTAAATCAGGTCAATTTCCGCTTCACACATGGCTTCCTGACGCGATGGAAGGTCCGACGCCAGTTTCTGCGTTAATCCACGCAGCGACGATGGTTGCGGCCGGTGTCTATCTCGTGGCCTCTCTGTTTCCGCTGTTCAACGCAAGTGAAACTGCGATGCTGACTGTGGCAATCATTGGTGCCTTCACGGCGATCTTTGCAGCTACAATCGGACTTGTCCAGACTGACATCAAGCGCGTCCTTGCGTTTTCCACAGTCAGCCAGCTTGGCTATATGATGCTGGCATTGGGATCTGCCGGTTATGTAGCCGGAGTGTTCCATCTGATGACTCACGCTTTCTTTAAAGCGTTGTTATTCCTTGCAGCAGGTAGTGTCATACATGCTGTACATACTCAGGATATTGAAAAAATGGGCGGGCTTTGGAGAAAGCTTTCATTTACTGGACCTCTATTCTTGATCGGTACATTGGCCATTAGCGGTGTGCCATTATTCTCTGGATTTTTCAGTAAAGATGAAATTTTAATGGCCGCATGGGCTCATGGTAATTATGCTTTGTTCTGGCTGGCTGTTATTGCGGCATTCTTTACGGCATTCTATATGTTCCGCCTGTTCTTCATGGTATTTACCGGTGAGGCTCGAAGCGACATGAAGAATGTTCATGAATCGCCTTCAATAATGACAATGCCGATGGTTGTCCTCGGAGTCCTGGCTGTAGTGGCAGGATACGTCAATACATCATGGTTTGGCCATTTCCTTGGAGATTGGCTTATAAAAGGAAATGAATCTCTAAGCCATTTTGGTCATAGTGAAGGTCCTGCATGGATCATGATCGTAGCCACACTGGTTTCCTTGCTGGGAATTTTCCTTGCTTGGCTGATGTACAGCAAGAAATCAATAGAGCGTGACTGGCTTAGCAGCCGATTCCCGCTTATATACAGCATCGTCAAGAACAAGTATTATATCGATGAAATCTACAACCAGACCATTGTTTATGGAACGAAAGCAGTCAGCATCTTCCTTCGTTTCATCGAGATCTTCCTGGTTGAGGGCCTCGTCAAGCTGACAACTGCTTCTGTCCAGGCTCTTGGCAGAACTGGTGCAAAAATTCACAGCGGCCAGGTACAGACATATGGCACCATCGCCTTTGTCGGTTTGGCAGTTCTGGTGGTCATCTATGCGTTGACAGGGGGGAATTTATAATGGATTTCAACTATTTTCTTACCTTGCTTGTTTTCTCCCCTTTGCTAGGTATCCTGATGGTTTCATTCATGCCTAAGGTGAATGAATCAGGTATTAAATGGCTTGGATTTTTAGCAACGCTGCCGTCGCTATTGCTGGCGCTGATCGCCTACTTCTCCTATCGCGGCGGAACAGACCTTGCCAGCTTTTCGGAGAAACTCCGCTGGATCCAATTTGGCGGGGTGAACGCTGAGCAGGCACAACTATTCAGTGTAAATTATGAGCTGGGCATCGACGGATTTAGCCTGGTAATGATCGTACTTACAACAGTGATTGCCACACTCGCTGCACTTGCTTCTTTCCATATCAAAAAAGAATGGAAAGGCTACTATATGCTGTTCCTGCTCCTTGAAATCGGCATGCTTGGAGTAT
>DMSR01000209.1 GCA_003457145.1 Bacillus sp. (in: firmicutes) | reverse complement strand
TATAGGGTCGTCCGTATAAAAAGGTTGAAGTTTATTGAGGAACGATTCTCACATATTCCCTGGATTTAAACGGTACATATGTTTTTGCCGTTTCGACTTCATCCAAATCATTTTGCTGAATTCGGAGCACCCCTGGTTCTTCATCTACTGCTTCTTGTTTTGAGATGTCCTTGTCCTCGCGGTGATCGAGGACCAAGAAACCAGTGAACAAGCTAAGGAATATCCCAATGGATACAATTACCTTTCGGACCATGGCTTATCCCTCCTTTATCTGTTAGTATGCAAAAGGAATTGGGATTTTATTCAGCCGTAACTATAATCCTTTATATATCAAGCTTCGAGGCATGCATCTCCCTCTCGTTTGCGATATAATTTTCACATTGGACTTTTAGTAGCATGAACCTGGTTATATTGGCAAAAAATATAACCTTAAAGGGCNNGGGATTGTGAGAGAAGAAATTTTAAATTCGGAATTATAAGGAGGTATTATCTTTTGTCGTTACTTCATCTTGCAGTTGTATCACCTATTTTACTTGCACTGTTAATTCCATTTATACACAAGCACTTTAATAAAATACATACTGGATGGTTCCTTTTGCCGCTTCCTGCTGTGCTTTTTGTATATTTCCTGCAGTTCATCAGCACAACTAAGCATGGCGATACGATNNGGAATCACTTTCGTGGATCCCATCGCTTGGAATTGACTTTGCACTAAAGATTGACGGGCTGGGCTTACTTTTTGCCCTGTTGATTACAGGAATTGGCGCGTTGGTCGTATTGTACTCGATTTACTACCTTTCGCCTGAAAAAGAAAAACTTAATACGTTCTACATTTATTTACTTTTATTTATGGGAGCTATGCTTGGGGTCGTCACTTCAGATAATCTGATCGTCCTGTATTCTTTCTGGGAATTGACGAGCTTTTCTTCATTCCTTTTAATTGGCTACTGGAACCATAGAGAACGTTCCAGATATGGTGCCTTAAAGTCAATGATGATTACAGTGTTTGGAGGCTTGTCACTATTAGGAGGCATCCTGATCCTTCATATTATTACAGGTACCTTCAGCATCACTGAAACAATTTCCATGACGAATGAAGTTGTCAATCATCCCTTATTCACAGCAGCCTTAATCCTATTCCTTTTGGGAGCGTTCACAAAATCTGCACAGTTTCCTTTCCATATCTGGCTGCCTGATGCAATGGAAGCTCCTACTCCAGTTAGTGCCTATTTGCATTCTGCAACAATGGTCAAGGCAGGGATTTATCTCGTGGCCCGCATGACACCGGTATTCGCACATTCTGGCACATGGGTTTGGCTGGTAGCTGGGATTGGAGTTATCACGCTCTTCTGGGGATCATTCTCAGCAGTCAAACAAACGGATTTAAAGGCGATATTGGCATTCTCAACTGTCAGTCAGCTTGGCTTGATCATGTCCTTGCTGGGTGTCGGCGCTGCCGCACTGCATTATGGCACGATTAAAGACGGTTTTTATATCGTAGCCGTCACCGCTGCCGTTTTCCATTTGATTAACCATGCCACCTTTAAGGGCAGCCTGTTCATGGTCACAGGAATCATCGACCACGAAACAGGGACAAGGGATATCCGCAAGCTAGGCGGTTTGATGAACTTCATGCCGATCACTTTCACTCTTGCGATAATAGGCACATTTTCAATGGCTGGAATCCCGCCATTTAATGGTTTCTTGAGTAAAGAGATGTTCTTCACTGGAATGATAAGGGTTGCAGAGATGGACATTTTCAATCTTGAAACTTGGGGCATCCTATTCCCTATCCTGGCGTGGATTGCAAGTGTATTCACTTTTATCTACAGCATGATGTATGTATTCAAGACCTTTACAGGCAAGTATAAGCCTGAGGAACTTGATACAAAACCGCACGAGGCACCGATTGGGATGCTGATTTCGCCTGTCATCCTGGCTTCGCTGGTCATCATTTTTGGGATCTTTCCGAATGTCCTTTCTCACAATGTTATTTCACCTGCAATGGGATCGATATTGCCGTCCCTGCTTAGTGAAGGAGAAGCATTTGATGTTCACATCTATCACTGGCATGGCCTCAATCCTGAGTTGTTCATGACAATAGGTGTCATTGGAGTTGGACTCCTGCTCTACAAGCTTTTGCCAAAATGGACAGGGATTTATCGCACCATCCCGGAACGTTTGTTTCTGAACCATATGTATGACAGGGGAATGGATGGCCTTCATAAGGTCTCAGGAAGGATTACCCATTTCTATATGACTGGGGCGATCCGTTCCTATCTCGTCTATATCTTTTCATTCTTTATCTTTATTCTTGCAGCAACCCTTATATCCAGAAACGCCTTTGAACTGGATCTAAGTAATGTAGCACCAGTGAGATTCTTTGAATTTGTCCTTGTTGCAATCATTGCCATTTCCTCTGTCGTAATCCTGATTGCCAGATCAAGACTTACATCAATCATCTTGCTTGGAGCCGTGGGTTACACCGTGTCGCTCTTTTATGTTATTTTCCGGGCCCCGGATCTAGCCCTTACTCAGCTTGTGATCGAGACTGTTTCCGTTTCCCTGTTCCTGCTGGCTTTCTATCATCTGCCAAAACACCGGCACGAGGAGCGGATATCCTTCAAGCTGACAAACGCTTTGATTTCAGTAGGAGTTGGCGCAATTGTCACGCTCATAGCTCTATCTGCACATAGCAATAAAATGTTTGATTCCATTTCACAGTACTATATAGAAAATACCTATAAAAAGGCTGGCGGAGAAAATATGGTCAATGTAATCCTCGTTGATTTCCGCGGTTTTGATACGATGTTTGAAATTGCCGTGCTGGGCATCGCTGCCCTTGGTATTACTGCCATGATCAAACTCCGGATGACAAGGAGGAAAGAAGGATGAAAACGAATGATGTAATCCTGCAGACCGTTACAAAATTGACCCTTTATGTCATCATCCTTTTCTCGATTCATCTCTTTTTCGCAGGCCACTATTATCCTGGCGGCGGATTCATAGGCGGATTGATGACGTCTGGGGCAATTGTCCTTTTGCTTCTGGCTTTTGATATCAAGACAGTACAAACAATCTTGCCGATTGATTATATAAAGGTAACTGCAGTTGGACTGCTTATTGCTGTAGCAACAGGTGCAGGAGCGCTGTTCGTGGATATGCCGTTCCTCACTCATGCTTTTACTTATGCGGAGCTGCCGATCCTTGGCAAAACGTCCCTGCATACAGCTGTATTGTTTGATACAGGAGTGTATCTTGTCGTCATTGGTGTGACAATGACCATTATTCAAACGATTGGAGAGAGCGAATAATGGAAATCGTAATGGCTTTTCTTGTTGGAATCTTATTTATGGCCGCAACCTATCTCATGCTTTCAAAAAGCTTGCTCAGGATCATTGTCGGTACCGGGTTGTTGAGTCATGGCGCACACTTGCTATTGTTAACGATGGGTAGTTTGAAAAGGGGTTCTGCCCCTCTTCTTGGGGAGCATGCTGAGGCATATGTTGACCCGCTTCCCCAGGCATTGATCCTTACGGCCATCGTTATTAGCTTCGGAGTGACAGCCTTTTTCCTGGTTTTGGCTTACCGTGCATACCAGGAGCTTGGGACTGATAATATGGATCGTTTGAGAGGAAAGGAAGGACATGAATAATTTAATTATCTTACCAATTCTGATCCCCTTGTTAACCGGGATTATACTTATCTTTTTTACTAAAAACATACCTGCCCAACGCTGGATTGCGGCAATAAGCTCCATTATTACGATTATTGCTGCTTCACTGCTGGTCAATCAAGTGTATACAAATGGCATCCAAACGATGAATCTCAGCAACTGGGACGCACCTTATGGAATCACGCTTGTTTCCGATATGCTCTCAGCCTTGCTGGTAATGACAACTAGTGTTGTCGCCTTTGCGAGCTTGCTTTATTCGTTCAAATCAATCGGTATAGATCGAGAAAGGTTTTATTATTACCCAGTCGTAAACTTCCTGATTGTTGGAGTAAATGGCGCATTTACAACAGGTGATATTTTCAACCTCTTCGTTTTTTTCGAAGTCATGCTTATGTCTTCATACGTTTTGCTCGTTCTTGGCGGAACAAAGGTCCAGCTGCGAGAATCCATTAAATACTTGTTGGTGAATGTTATTTCTTCTGCACTGTTCGTTGTCGCAGTCGCCTATTTGTATTCAGTGGTCGGTACACTTAACATGGCCCATATCTCAGTTAGACTTAGCGAGATTGGCAATGCAGGAATCGTTACTGTTATAGCTGTTTTATTCCTGCTGGTCTTCGGTTTGAAGGGTGCAATATTCCCGCTTTATTTCTGGCTTCCTGGTTCGTACTATGCGCCGCCGGCACCAGTGATGGCTTTGTTCGGAGCTTTGCTTACAAAGGTTGGTGTATACTCAATCACAAGGACATACACGCTTTTCTTCTACCATGATGTTGGTTTTACGCACCAATTACTGCAAATTCTCGCGATCATAACGATCATCTCGGGTTTAATTGGGGCTTTAGCTTATTCAGATATTAAAAAGATCCTTATTTATAACATCATTGTTGCTGTGGGCGTCATTTTGTTCGGTGTTTCGTTATTGACACAAGAATCACTTACTGGTGCAATATTTTACGTGATTCATGATATAAATATCAAAGCTGCTCTGTTCTTGCTCGTGGGGATCATCATTACAATAACAGGCACTAGCGACCTAAATAAAATCAGCGGCCTCCTGAACAGGTATCCAGGTCTCGGCTGGACATTTTTCATAGCTACTATTGCCCTTGCTGGTATTCCGCCGCTTAGCGGCTTTGCTGGAAAGCTGATGATTGTGCGTTCAGGCTTCGAGACTGCAAACTACCTTGGTGCCGGAATCGTGCTATCCTCCAGCCTGCTTGTCCTGTATTCGGTTATGAGAATTTTCATCAAAGGCTTCTGGGGTACACCGAGGGCTTATAAGCAGGAAGACAGTGCTCCTGTAAGATGGCTGTTGACAACACCAGCGATCTTGACTGCCCTTGCCGTTCTTTATGGCCTAGGGACAGAAGCAATTTATCCGGTCATTTCCATGGCTGCTGAAACACTCAGCAATCCGGAAATCTACATCAATGCAGTTTTAAAGGAGTGATGAGCTATGGCTTTTCAAATTTTGCTGAATTTCATTCTGGCATTTGTATGGATGTTTCTTAAGACATCTTACAGCCCGGCCGATTTCTTTGTCGGGTATTTCTTCGGCCTTCTCATCATCTATGGATTCAGGCGATTTTTTACAACTCGCTTTTACTTGCTGAGGGTCAGTGCCGTTTTGAAGCTATGCTTCATTTTTATAAAGGAATTAATCCTGTCAAACATATCGGTGATGAAGGTAATTTTAAAGCCAAGGCTTGATATTAAACCTGGTATTTTTGCGTTTCCGACAGAATTGAAGGAAGACTGGGAGATTACTGTATTGGCAAATTTGATCACACTGACGCCAGGAACATTAGTCATCGAGGTGTCTCCTGACAACAAAATCCTTTATGTCCATGCCATGAATATCGATGACGCCAAAGAAGCTGTCGATAGCATCAGGAATACGTTTGAAAAAGCGATCATGGAGGTGAGCAGATAATGTTTGATTTGATTATTTTTGTCTCTTTGACGGTCATTTCAGTCGCCATGATTGGGATGATTTATCGAGTAATCAAAGGGCCTACTGTTGCCGACCGAGTGGTAGCACTCGACGCAGTGGGAATAAGCTTGGTTTCCCTCATAGCGCTAATATCCATCATTCTCGAAACCAATGCCTTTTTAGACATCATCCTGCTGATCGGTATTTTGGCTTTTATCGGAACTGTTGCCTTTTCAAAATACCTTGAGAAGGGAGTAATCATGGAGTATGACAGAGATAGAGATAACTAAGTTTTTCGTTGGCTTGTTTATATTTTTCGGTGCATTCCTAAGCCTGGTGACTGCATTAGGATTGATTCGGCTGCCGGATGTCTATACAAGAAATCATGCCGCATCAAAAAGTGCAACAATGGGAGTCATGCTTGTTCTGCTTGGCACCTTCCTATACTTCCATTATATTGAACAACACTTTAATTCAAGACTTTTGCTCGGAGTTGCCTTTATTTTCATGACATCACCAGTAGCAGGCCACTTAATCAGCCGTGCAGCCTACAATACTGGCATAAAACTTTCAAATAGAACTGTTCAGGATGACTTGGCGAAAGCAAGAAAAAAACAAAATGCAGGACAGTGACCAATCGAAATTCCAATAAACAAAGCCATCAGGTTTAATACCTTGATGGCTTTGTTTATTTCCAGAAAGTTCAAGTTTTATCCATACCTTTCAAGGGGTGGGTGAAGTATATTTAAGCTAAGAAACGTCTAGGCTATATATGGAAGGAGGGGTATCTTATGGCAGAAACGAGAATCGCGATAATAGGCGGAGGCATAAGCGGATTAAGCACCGCACTTGCACTGCAGAATAAAGGAATCAAAGCTGAAGTTTATGAAAAGAGCCTAGCATTTAATGGTCCAGATACGGGTATTGTTTTGAGCGGAAACGCCATAAGATCCTTTTTCTCCATGGGAGTTGGCCTGGCACTTCAAGAATATGGTTTGTCCACTAACCAATGCTGCTTGAAGGCCGATTCTGGAAAAGTAATAGCAGCATTTGATTATCAGGCTCCCTCGCATATCCCTAACTATTTATTTATCCAACGTTCCTCCCTTCATAAAATCTTGACCGAAGCTCTTATCCCAGGTTCTCTCCACCTAGGTAAAAAGCTGAATGAATTTGAATTGGAAGGCCAAATGATCAAGCTCCGTTTCGATGATGGCAAGATGGCAGAATCGGATTACCTCATTGGCTGCGATGGTGGAGAATCTTCAATCCGCGCAAAATTGTTGCCAGAAAGCAAGCTTACTTTTTCAGGCTATGCATGCTGGAGGGGAATTAAAGAGTGTACGGCATTAAACGATGTTTNNTCCGCTGCCCGGCAATAAGGTATACTGGTATGCATTCAAGAAGCTGGAACATGGAAAAAATATGTCCCATTGGTCACCTATCGATTTATTATTCAACTTTTTCTATTACCATGATCCGATTCAGGAAATCCTTGAAAGCACTCCGGCTGAAAATATTTCTTATAATGAATTGTACGTACTTAAGCAGCAAAAGAGGGCTCATTTCGGCAAAGTACTGCTAATGGGTGATTCAGCACATGCATCGATGCCAAGCATCGGGCAGGGTGCTTCACAGGCAGTTGAGGATGCCGCCTATCTTGCAAAATGGATGAGTGCAAAGAAAACGGTGGAACAAGCCTTTGTAAAGTACAATCGAGATCGTCAGGTACGGACGAAGCTGGTCACAAACAAAATGAAAATATACGATCAGGCCTCTAAAATCGACTTTCCGGTGCTATGCTCGCTGCGGAACAGACTTCTACAGATGGCACCTGCTTCCTATCATAATGAGAAGCTTAGGAAAGTAGTCGAAATCGAGGATAATATTTCATAACAGTAACAAATCGGCCCAGGGGCTGATTTGTTATTTTTTGCGTTTTACAACAGCAATTGTACATCTCGAAATGCAAATTAGCTT
>DMSR01000369.1 GCA_003457145.1 Bacillus sp. (in: firmicutes) | reverse complement strand
GCTGATGCTCTTTGAAACATTCAGTACATCAAGCAGTGCTGCAACCTTGCCAGTGTCAATGAAGACACTTCAAAATAACCTGAATGTTTCAAAGAGCATCAGCGGATTTGTCCAGCCATTGGGTGCTACGATTAATATGGATGGAACAGCAATCATGCAAGGGGTTGCTACGGTTTTCATTGCCCAGGTATATGGGGCGGAATTAGGCTTAAGCCAACTATTGACCATCATCTTAACAGCGACACTGGCCAGCATCGGAACTGGTGGCGTGCCTGGCGTAGGTTTGATCATGCTCTCAATGGTACTTACTTCGGTTGGCTTGCCAGTAGAAGCGATTGCGCTAGTACTAGGTGTGGACCGATTGCTAGATATGTGCAGGACAGCCGTAAACATCACCGGAGACGCAGCTTGTGCAGTAGTTGTTGCCCGCTCTGAAGGTGAAGTTTTGGAAATCGAAACAGACAAGAGTGTAACAGCCTAAATCAATGAGCCAAAAGCAAGTTCAAGGGCTTAATAGTATTAAAACAGCGGTTCCACTAACATGGAGCCGCTGTTATTGTCACTGGCTCAATTATCGAGTTTAAGAAGTTATATCCCTCGCTGCTCACAATATGTATCGATTATTTGCTCAATTTGATTAAGCTCAGGAAATTTACCCGAAAAGGAAAATTTAATTTCTTCTACCAATTCCCCTTTATCATACACATGAATAGCCCCGTTTTGGCTGATTACACTATACTCTGGTTCGAACCGATAGCCATTTCGCTCAACAGCACCCATTTTTCAAACATCTCCCCACTTAAAAGTCTAGAGTTATTATTGGTCTCAAAGTGTATTAGAATTCTCCTCGATTTAAATTCTTTTTAGTATTGCCAATCTACAAACTTCACTGGAAATCCATGTCGGTAATTGAATACCTCTTCAATGCCCTCCTTTAACAACCCTCAAAACCCCTGGCCTTGCATCCTTCTTTCGTACCAACATGAACCTACAATAGCTCTTTAATCTATTATTCAATTGAAATTTACTATTATTTTTATAGCTTTAAGAATTGGGTAAAATAGATAAGACTAATATCAAAACAAGGAGGGAGTTTTTTCGATGAAAGTTTTTGTAGTAGGGGCAAATGGTAAAATCGGCAAACAACTAGTTAAAATGTTGAATGACAGCACTGAGCACACCGTAAGGGCAATGCTGAGAAAGCCTGAACAAGCAGCTGCCCTTGAAGGAACAGGAATAGAGACCGCGGTAGCCAGCCTCGAAGGCAGTGTCGAAGATATAGTGAATGCGGCCAAGGGATGTGATGCCATCGTTTTCACGGCAGGTTCAGGCGGCCATACCGGCCTGGANNTGTTAGTCGACCTTGATGGTGCCGTTAAAACAATTGAGGCTGCCGAAAAAGCAGGGATAGAAAGATATGTCATGGTCAGTGCCCTTCAATCAAATAATAGAGAAAATTGGTCTGAAGAAATCAAGCCATATTACGCTGCTAAACATTATGCTGATCGGGCCCTTCTGTTAAGCAGCTTGAATTATACGATTATAAGACCAGGCGGTTTGCTTGATGACCAAGGGACAGGGATGGTATCAGCAGCAGAACGTTTAGAAAGAGGGTCCATTCCTAGAGAAGATGTCGCTCAAACAATATTGACCAGCCTGAAAGAGAAGAAAACTTTTAACCGTTCTTTTGATTTGGTTGCTGGTGACAGACCTATTGAGGAAGCCTTAAAATCACTCTAATGATCAAGAACGCAAACAAGAGTTTACCATTTCATCTGGTAAACTCTTGTTTTTTTTCTATTCGGTCCTTAATGAATAGCAGGTAAGAATCATTTTCTATAAGGTGCTCAGTAAAAGTTGGGAAAAAATTTCGTGTTGATTGGCAGATTGGTCAGAGAGAATCTCAGCAACTTAAATTTCTTGGCTTCATGCAGTAATACTTGTTGGGAAAATTCATACCAGTTATCAATCATAATAAAATAGGATTTATTTTTCGTTTGAGATGTTCCAAATCTTATGTCTATATATTAATAAACCTTTTTATATAGGAGGCAACCTAATGCCCGCTCATTCAAAGAAACAAATCACCGAGAAAGATAAAGAAATATACCATGCTTTATGCGATTTATCTAAAAGAAAAAGAGGAGAATTTGATTATCCCGGAATAGGACCTACTGAAATTGGCCTAAAAGTAGGCAGAGATAGATATGATGCAGCAGCTTATTGCAATCTGTCATTAAAAAAGTTAATAGAATTTGACATGGTCAAAAAGCTTCCTAACGGAAAGTATCTCCCTCAGAAAAAAATCGGTCATTCTTGAGTTTCATGGATTCTGAGTCGTTTAACTATTTCGTTCTCCTTCTATCTCGAATCCCGGCAGTTTGATCTGGTGTTCTACAAAAACTCCAGCAATCAAGTGTCTTAACCTGCTTTCGATTTGTTCTTTGATTTCGAAATTAATCACTGGGATCTCAACAAGAAAGTCCATAGCTTTATTATTGAAATTAATGAAACGTATATCTGGCTCAGGATTATCTAAAATTCCCTCTGAACTTTGCTTGACCCTTTTTACTGTCTCCTGAAGCAGTGAATCGACCAATTGTGTATCCGTCCCATAAGCAACACTTATGTTTACCTGTGCCATCATTCGTGCACTAGTGCGATTCTTTATGATTTGTTCAATAAAATATTGATTAGGAACAATCAAGACCCCTTCTTTGGCCGTCCGGATGACTGTGGAACGCAAACGAATCTTTTCGACCCGCCCTATTTTATTATCAATTTGTATGATCTCTCCTACCTCAATCGGGCGCTCAAATAAAATAATGATACCAGAGACAAAGTTACCGGCAACATTCCTCATCCCAAAACCGATTCCTATACCCAGGACTCCAAGCACAGCACCCAATGCAGTTAAGTCAAGACCTACACTCGTCAAACTAATTGCCAAAGCAGCAAACATGACTGTATAGTAAATAATTTGGTTAAAGGTATAACCAAGCCCTTTGTCTATATTATAATAATCGTAAATAGACGATAATACGTACCTCGTAAATAATTTTACAAGCCGATGTGCGAGTGAAACAATTAAAAAAGCCGTTATGATCAGGAATATGGTTACCTCGACTTCCCCATGTGTATACAACGGATAGAAAAGCCACTCTGTTTTAGAAAAAGAAAATAAGAACAAAATAATGACTCCATAAAATGTTACCCAGTCTAACAAGGAAAGTACTGTGGGGACAAGCCCTTTACCCAGCTTGGGTTTTAGTCCGGCCAGTGATATTGCCGCTTTTTTTATTAGCCAATGTCCTAAAATGATCAGAATCATGAATAAAGTGAATCGTAGAATCTGATAACTGGAAATATCCTTGATAATTGAATCAATCATATGTACCACCTGATTTTATAATATATCCTTCTATTCCTGTTAAGTGTATAGGCTAAACTACTACTCAGCCAGGTGGATTAAATAATATTCGGCCATTTACCAGGATCACCTGGAAAATGGGCCGGTAATATGCGTTCATTATTTACTAGTTTTTCTTTTGAGCAAGATCCAATGCAGTATTCGCAGTATCAATATCTACTTGTATTTGGTCACTCATATTATGAGGATGATAAAAGCCTCTTGCTATCATATAGTTTGTAATGTTCTCGTGAGATTCTACAGCTGCCCTTAACTGTTCACGGAATGCTTCCCTTAATTCTGGGGTCGCAACTTCAGTGATAGCAAAAGAAAGATTCCTGACTCCAGATTTTGCCGAGATCAGAAAGTCTGTCGCGATTACTTGCTCAGTCAATCCTCCCATACCTGCTAAGTTCTGCAATATATTTGTCATTGGCCTGCTTCCTCCCTGTTTGTTAATAATTCCTTCAAGTGCTGAACGTGTTCTTTGGCTGTATTCATTTCGCTTAATAGAATATTTTTTAGTTCTATATCCTGTACCAATCCACTCATTGTGGTGGATTTTGTCAAGGTAAGACTTTTAAATGTGAGTATTTCAAGCACTTCAAGTGTTTCATGTATGCCTAAGTATTTTGTCATTTACCATCGCCCCTAATTATGAAATCTTTCTGTGTTTATATTTCCTTGAAAAATAGACATTATTCCAGATCACTGGTTTGTTTTGTATAAACTGCTTGTTTATAAGGAAAATTAGATATGCCTATACTGGAGGTGATTGGATGGAGAAGGAGACACTGGCGTTTCATGAAACAATGGAAGCGCATGAAATTATGAATTTCAAAACGATCAGCGTATTAAAATCAAAGCTGATGCAAGGTATTTGCTTTGATAATGAGTTAAAAGCCTTGATGGAAAAGGACGTCCAACAGTCAATTTTAGCGATCGAAGAACTAAAGTCATATTACTCAGGTGCCAGAACAAACCCATTAAAGTGAGGTGAGTTTGAATGGAAATGGATTATTTAGACCCGCAAGGAGCGGAACATATGCCAGAGATGGCCGATGCGTCCTTCGCACTCGACTTTTTGCTTTCTCTGAAGAATGGGATTCATACTTACGGAATTGCTATTACTGAAACTGCTAACCCTGGATTAAGGAAGGCCTTTTATAGACAAATGGAACAATCAATCGATCTACATGCTGAGCTAACTGATTTGATGATTAGTAAAGGCTGGCTTTACCCTCATGATGTAGGAAAGCAATTTGAACTCGATCTTAAATCATCTGAAATGGCTGTCAGTATTGCCAAAATGGAACTGTTCCCTATAGACACAGACCGACTTGGAATGTTCGCTACGCCAGATAAATAAAGGAGGTTCGACCTTATGAAAGCCGTAACGTATCAGGGAAGTAAAAATGTTCAAGTAAAAGAAGTGAAAGATCCTGAAATCAAGAATGCTGATGATATCATAATAAAAGTTACTGCTTCAGCCATCTGTGGTTCAGACCTGCACTTACTTCATCAGATGATTCCCAATATGCCAACCGACTATGTCATTGGACATGAGCCTATGGGAGTTGTTGAAGAGGTAGGCCCTCAGGTTACTAAGCTGAAAAAAGGAGACCGGGTAATCATCCCTTTTAACGTTAGTTGCGGACATTGCTGGTACTGCACTAACGACATTACCTCTCAATGCGATAATTCTAACCCACATGGTGAAATGGGCGGGTTTTTCGGATATTCCGAGACAACTGGTGGATATGCTGGAGGTCAGGCCGAATACATGCGTGTTCCATATGGGAATTTCACACCTTTTAAATTACCGGAGAACTGTGAAGTCGAGGATGAAAAGCTGGTTTTAATTGCTGACGCAGCTGCAACAGCATTATGGAGTGTTGAACATGCGGGTGTAAAATCAGGTGATACAGTCATTGTATTAGGCTGTGGACCCGTTGGCCTTCTAGCCCAGAAATTCGCCTGGTTCAAAGGAGCTAAACGAGTAATCGCAGTTGATTATTTAAATTACCGGCTGGAACATGCAAAAAAGACCAATAAAGTTGAAACGGTTAATTTTGAGGAACACCAAAATACTGGTGAATACTTAAAGGAAATCACCAGCGGCGGAGCAGATATTGTGATTGACTGTTCTGGTATGAGCGGAAAGATGACGCCTTTAGAATATCTTGCAACAGGCTTAAAGCTCCACGGTGGTGCCATGGGTGGCCTTGTAATCGCATCCCAGGCTGTACGCAAAGCAGGTACAATCCAGATTACTGGAGTCTATGGAGGAAGGTATAATGCCTTTCCTTTAGGTGATCTCTTCAATCGGAACGTTGACATTAAAACAGGACAGGCACCAGTTATCCCATATATGCCATACCTTTACGATATAATTTCCGAGGGGAAAATGGATTTGAGCGATATTGTCACCCATGTATTGCCACTTGATCAGGCTAAACATGGCTACCAGATTTTCGACACGAGAACTGACGGCTGTATCAAGGTTGTATTGAAACCCTAGAAAAACAATCAGAACGTCTGGTCCCGTACCCGTTTTTTTATCAGCTAAAGATTTACAGCCCTCTTAAACTAAAGGGCTTTTTCTTTTTAACTAAAGCTATTCACAAGATACTCCGTACCCATCAACCTTCTCAGGAACATTCCCTATCAGACACCACAAACCATTAAAGACGTCCCAGAGAGTTTCCTGGGACGCTGAGGGTTTAATCAGAACATTGGTTTTAATGCATTGGTTTCATTGATAAACAGGAAAGTGTCATACCGTTTAGATATCTTTGAGGGCACATAATTCCCAAGATGTTCAATTTCTGGATTATAGACGACTCCAATGGCCCTGTGTCCAATAATATCTCCAAACAAATCTTCATTCTCTCGATTAAACAGCAAATATTTATTAAAAGCTCCTGCTTCATTAAGTAAATCTTCCCAGCTGCCTTTCTTTGCGACCGGCACTTCCATTACTTCTACTGTTCCAGCCCATTCAGTTGACGCAACAACTGTTCCATGATGTGTTCCAAACCCAGCAGAAAATACCTTTTGCCCATATTTCTCCCTTAATAGCTGGCCAACATTAACTACCCCTTCGTCAATCATATCCGTAGCTCTCGCAT